>NZ_JBFODT010000016.1:0-20328 GCF_040908465.1 Aeromonas sp. R10-1 | reverse complement strand
ACCATCGGCCACGTTGACCACGGTAAAACCACCCTGACCGCCGCCATCACCAACGTGCTGGCCAAGCACTTCGGTGGTAAAGCTTTCGCCTTCGACCAGATCGACAAGGCACCGGAAGAGCGTGAGCGTGGTATCACCATCAACACCTCCCACGTAGAATACGACACTGCAACCCGCCACTACGCCCACGTAGATTGCCCGGGTCACGCCGACTACGTTAAAAACATGATCACCGGTGCTGCCCAGATGGACGGCGCAATCCTGGTAGTAGCAGCGACTGACGGCCCGATGCCGCAGACTCGTGAGCACATCCTGCTGGGTCGTCAGGTAGGCGTTCCGTACATCATCGTGTTCATGAACAAGTGCGACATGGTAGATGACGAAGAGCTGCTGGAACTGGTCGAGATGGAAGTTCGCGAACTGCTGTCCGAGTACGACTTCCCGGGTGATGACCTGCCGGTAGTCCGTGGTTCCGCACTGAAAGCGCTGGAAGGCGAAGCTCAGTGGGAAGAGAAGATCCTGGAACTGGCTGGCCACCTGGACACCTACATTCCGGAGCCGGAGCGTGCCATTGACCAGCCGTTCCTGATGCCTATCGAAGACGTCTTCTCCATCGCTGGCCGTGGTACCGTAGTAACCGGTCGTGTAGAGCGCGGTATCGTCAAGGTTGGTGAAGAAGTGGAAATCGTTGGTATCAAAGATACCACCAAGACCACCTGTACCGGCGTTGAAATGTTCCGCAAACTGCTGGACGAAGGTCGTGCAGGTGAGAACGTTGGCGCACTGCTGCGTGGCGTGAAGCGTGAAGACGTAGAGCGTGGTCAGGTACTGGCCAAGCCGGGCACCATCAAGCCGCACACCAAGTTTGAATCTGAAGTGTACGTGCTGTCCAAGGAAGAAGGTGGTCGTCACACTCCGTTCTTCAAGGGCTACCGTCCGCAGTTCTACTTCCGTACTACCGACGTGACCGGTACCATCGAACTGCCGGAAGGCGTAGAGATGGTAATGCCGGGCGACAACATCAAGATGGTTGTTACCCTGATTGCCCCGATCGCGATGGACGACGGCCTGCGTTTCGCCATCCGTGAAGGTGGCCGTACCGTAGGTGCTGGTGTTGTAGCCAAAGTTATCGCTTAATCTTGGCTTACATAAATAAAGCAAAGCCCCTATAATAGGGGCTTTCTTATGCAGGGGCGTAGTTCGAATTGGTAGAACAGCGGTCTCCAAAACCGATGGTTGCGGGTTCGAGTCCTGCCGCCCCTGCCATATACCTCGTCTCGTACGGGGCTTTTGTGTCTTTGGTTACGTCAGATACAGGTGGGTTGTATGAGTGTTAGTTCTGAGGGTCAGGGCGGAAGCAAGGATACCCTGCTTTGGGGCCTGGTTTTCATCATCCTGGCGGCCGCTGTAGTGGGCAATTACCTGCTGAGCGACGTTATTGCTGCCGTCCGCGCCCTGGGTGTGGTCGTTGTCATCGCTGCTGCCGGTGCAGTGGCCCTGCAAACCACCAAGGGCAAGGCAACACTGGCGTTTGCCCGTGAGTCTCGCCTGGAAGTCCGCAAGGTCGTATGGCCGACCCGTCAGGAAGCCATTCAGACAACCCTGATTGTGCTGGCGGTGACTGCCGTGATGGGGCTGCTGCTGTTCGTGTTGGACGGCGCCTTGGTCTGGTTGGTCAACCTGATTACCGGTGTGTAAGGATAAGCCATGACTGAACAACGTGAACAGCGTATGAGATGGTATGTCGTGCAGGCATTTTCCGGCTACGAAGGCCGTGTTGCCAAATCCCTGCGTGAACATATCAAGATGCATGGCATGGAAGAGCTGTTTGGTGAAGTGCTGGTCCCGACCGAAGAAGTGGTCGAGATGCGTGCTGGCCAGAAGCGCAAGAGTGAGCGCAAATTTTTCCCGGGATACGTCCTGGTCCAGATGGTGATGGATGAAACCACATGGCACCTGGTACGCAATGTACCACGTGTAATGGGTTTCATCGGCGGTACCTCCGATCGCCCTGCTCCTATCTCCGATAAGGAAGCGGATGCCATCCTCAATCGTCTGCAAGATGCCCACGACAAGCCGCGTCCGAAAACCCTGTTTGAACCGGGTGAGATGGTCCGGGTTGCCGATGGTCCGTTCGCCGACTTCAACGGTACCGTTGAAGAGGTGGACTACGAAAAGAGCCGCGTGAAGGTCTCCGTACTGATCTTCGGCCGCTCAACGCCGGTAGAACTGGATTTTGGTCAGGTCGAAAAAGGCTGATTAATCTCTGTACGTTTAACGGTTGTCAGGGGCAGCGATTATCTCTATAATTCGCTGCCCCTTTATTTGTTGGGGAGCCGTTTGCAGGAGCATGTCTCCGAGGCGTTAGAACCCATTTTTGAGGTATTTTTGTAATGGCTAAGAAAGTCACAGCTTATATCAAGCTGCAAGTTAAGGCTGGCAGTGCTAACCCCAGCCCTCCCGTTGGTCCTGCTCTGGGTCAGCACGGTGTGAACATCATGGAATTCTGTAAGGCATTCAACGCCCGTACAGAAAAGCTGGAAAAAGGTTCTCCGACTCCGGTCGTGATCACCGTTTACAGCGACCGTTCCTTCACCTTCGAAACCAAGACTCCGCCCGCTTCCTTCCTGCTGAAGAAAGCCGCTGGTATCCAGTCTGGTTCCGCCAAGCCGAACAAAGACAAGGTTGGTAAGGTGACTGTGGCTCAGCTGCAAGAAATCGCCAAGACCAAAGAGCCGGATATGACTGGTGCCGATCTGGATGCAAAAGTACGTTGCATCGCCGGTTCCGCTCGTTCCATGGGCCTGGTAGTGGAGGAGTAAGACAATGGCTAAACTGTCCAAGCGTATGCGCGTTATTCGCGAAAAAGTTGACGGTACCAAAGAGTACTCCATCAACGAAGCCATTGCCCTGCTGAAAGAACTGGCTACCGCCAAGTTCGTTGAAAGCGTTGACGTTGCCGTTAACCTGGGTATCGATGCTCGTAAATCCGACCAGAACGTACGTGGTGCAACTGTACTGCCGCACGGTACCGGTCGTGACATCCGTGTCGCCGTGTTCACCCAGGGTGCCAATGCCGAAGCCGCCAAGGCTGCCGGTGCTGAACTGGTTGGTATGGACGACCTGGCCGAGCTGGTCAAGAAAGGCGAGATGAACTTCGACGTCGTCATCGCATCCCCGGATGCCATGCGTGTTGTTGGTCAACTGGGTCAAATCCTGGGCCCGCGCGGTCTGATGCCGAACCCGAAAGTGGGTACCGTCACTCCGAACGTAGCCGAAGCCGTCAAGAACGCCAAGGCTGGTCAGGTTCGTTACCGTAACGATAAGAACGGTATCATTCATACCACTCTGGGCAAGGTCTCTTTCAACGAAGTTCAGCTGAAAGAAAACCTGGAAGCGCTGCTGGTTGCCTTGAAGAAGGCCAAGCCGTCCTCCGCCAAGGGTGTATTCATCAAGAAAGTCAGCATCTCCACCACCATGGGTGCCGGTGTTGCCGTAGACCAAGCTTCCCTGGAAGCTCAGGCCTAATTGATGGGTTTTACAAGGCGCAAAATTTAATCTATAATTTTGCGCCTTGATTGGTTGGGGGTTTCGACCTCCGTCCAAGACCGCAGGAGGCCGCAAAGCCTTAATTTTTCCTGCGTAGACGGTGCCGGAAACCCAGCGAGAAAGATTCTTTCTCTTCTGGAATCCTGCTACCGCATCGTTCCCCTCTGTTGTAAAGGTAGGGGGGATGTGTCAGTACTGGGTCAACAGACCCGGATTCAATCCAGGAGTTAAGCCAATGGCATTGGGACTCGAAGACAAAAAGGCAATTGTTGCTGAAGTCAACGAAGCTGCCAAAGGCGCTCTGTCTGCAGTTGTAGCCGATTCTCGCGGCGTCACTGTAGACAAGATGACCGTCCTGCGTAAGACCGCTCGTGAAGCTGGTGTGTACATGCGCGTTGTGCGTAACACCCTGCTGCGTCGCGCGGTAGAAGGTACCGAATACGAGTGCCTGAACGACGCATTTACCGGTCCTACCTTGATTGCTTTCTCTAACGAACACCCGGGCGCTGCCGCTCGTCTGTTCAAAGAGTTTGCCAAAGCGAACCAAAAGTTCGAAATCAAGGCTGGCGCTTTTAACGGTGAGTTTATCGCCGCAGCACAAATTGATCGTCTGGCCACGCTGCCGACTTACGAAGAAGCAATTGCGAAGTTGATGGCTACCATGAAGGAAGCCTCTGCTGGCAAGCTGGTTCGTACTATCGCTGCTGTTCGCGACCAGAAACAAGCTGCTGCTTGATTCTCGCCTATCTAGGCTGTTTGAGTTTATTCAACATCAGGAATTTTTGTCATGTCTATCACTAAAGACCAAATCATCGAAGCCGTTGCTTCCATGTCTGTAATGGAAGTTGTTGAGCTGATCGAAGCTATGGAAGAGAAGTTCGGTGTTTCTGCCGCTGCTGCCGTCATGGCCGGCCCGGCTGCTGCTGAAGCAGTAGAAGAGAAGACCGAGTTCGACGTAGTTCTGACTGCTGCTGGCGCCAACAAAGTTGCCGTCATCAAGGCCGTTCGTGGCGCTACCGGTCTGGGCCTGAAAGAAGCCAAGGACCTGGTAGAAGCTGCTCCGACCAATCTGAAAGAAGCCGTGTCCAAGGACGAAGCTGAAGCTCTGAAGAAAGAGCTGGAAGCTGCCGGTGCTTCTGTTGAGATCAAATAATCTGCATTTATGTAGATTAGCCTGATAAAACAGGCTAAGGCTGGTGAATCTTTATTCACCAGCCTTTTTGCGCTGTAGACTGAGAGTATTTCACACCGTTCACGACTCTCGGTGCACCAGCAATCCGGACCGCCTCATCGTCCGGGCCAACACAAAACGGTGTTGAGACAGAGCTGTCCCGTGGGGACAGAGTGGGTCACTTATCAGCGAGCTGAGGAACCCTATGGTTTACTCTTATACCGAAAAAAAACGCATACGTAAGGACTTCGGTAAGCGAGACCAGGTACTGGACACGCCTTATCTGTTGTCCATTCAGCTGGACTCCTTCAAGCAGTTCATCGAGGCTGACCCGGAAGGTGAGTACGGCCTAGAAGCCGCCTTCCGTAGCGTTTTCCCGATCACCAGTTACTCCGGTAGTGCTGAGCTTCAGTATGTCAGCTATCGCCTGGGTGAGCCGGTATTTGACGTAAAAGAATGCCAGATCCGTGGAGTGACCTACTCCGCGCCGCTGCGTGTCAAGCTTCGTATGGTTCTGTACGACCGTGAAGCAGCTGCCGGCACCGTCAAAGACATCAAGGAACAAGAAGTTTACATGGGCGAAATTCCGCTCATGACCGAAAACGGCACCTTTGTCATCAATGGTACCGAGCGGGTCATCGTCTCCCAGCTGCACCGCAGCCCGGGCGTCTTCTTCGACCACGATAAAGGCAAAACACATTCATCCGGTAAGGTGCTTTATAACGCTCGCGTTATCCCCTACCGTGGCTCCTGGCTGGACTTCGAGTTCGATGCGAAAGACAACCTGTTTGTCCGTATCGACCGTCGTCGTAAACTGCCAGCCTCCATTATTCTGCGCGCCCTGGACTTCAGTTCCGAAGAAATCCTGGCCACCTTCTTCGAGACCATCGGTTTCGAAGTCAAGGATGGCAAGTTGATGATGGATCTGGTGCCCGAGCGCCTGCGTGGCGAGACCGCGACCTTCGACATCATTGCCAATGGCGCCGTGGTGGTTGAAACCGGTCGTCGTGTCACTGCACGTCACATCCGTCAGCTGGAAAAAGACGGCATCACCCAGATCGAGGTGCCGGTAGAGTATGTTGTTGGCAAAGTTGCTGCCAAGAATTACGCGCACCCGCAGACTGGTGAGATGGTTGTCACTGCCAACCAGGCGCTGAGCCTGGAAGCGGTTGCCAACCTGTCCCAAGCCGGCTTCAAGCACTTCGAGGTTCTGTTCACCAACGAACTGGATCACGGTGCCTACATGTCCGAGACCCTGCGTATCGACTCCAGCTCCAGCCGCCTGGAAGCCCTGGTCGAGATCTATCGCATGATGCGTCCGGGCGAGCCGCCCACTCGTGAAGCGGCCGAGCAGCTGTTCGAGAACCTGTTCTTCTCTTCCGAGCGTTACGACCTGTCTACCGTAGGTCGGATGAAGTTCAACCGCCGTTTGGGTCGTGAAGACGAGACTGGCGTTGGCGTGCTGACCAAGGACGATATCGTCGAGGTCATGAAGCGCCTGATCGACATCCGTAACGGTAACGACGAAGTGGACGATATCGACCACCTTGGTAACCGTCGTATTCGTTCCGTCGGTGAAATGGCCGAGAACCAGTTCCGTGTCGGTCTGGTCCGTGTCGAGCGTGCGGTGAAGGAGCGCCTGTCTCTGGGCGATCTGGACACCTTGATGCCGCAGGATCTGATCAACGCCAAGCCGATCTCTGCCGCGGTCAAAGAGTTCTTTGGTTCCAGCCAGCTGTCCCAGTTCATGGACCAGAACAACCCGCTGTCCGAAGTGACCCACAAGCGCCGTATCTCCGCGCTGGGCCCGGGCGGTCTGACCCGTGAGCGTGCCGGCTTCGAAGTTCGAGACGTACACCCGACCCACTACGGTCGTTTGTGCCCCATCGAAACGCCGGAAGGTCCGAACATCGGTCTGATCAACTCGCTGTCCGTGTATTCCCGCACCAACGAGTACGGTTTCCTCGAGACCCCGTACCGCAAGGTGATCGACGGTGTGATCACCGACGAAGTGGATTACCTGTCTGCGATTGAAGAAGGCAAGTACGTGATCGCACAGGCCAACGCCGCGACCACCGAAGATGGCCGTCTGAAAGATGAATTGATCCCGTGCCGTCACAAAGGTGAATCCACCTTTATGAACGCCGACCAGATCCAGTACATGGACGTGAGTCCGCAGCAGATCGTCTCTGTGGCAGCGGCCCTGATCCCGTTCCTGGAACACGATGACGCGAACCGCGCATTGATGGGTTCAAACATGCAACGTCAGGCTGTACCGACCCTGCGCGCTGACAAGCCGCTGGTAGGTACCGGTATGGAACGCGCAGTGGCCGTTGACTCCGGTGTGACCGTAGTGGCCAAGCGTGGCGGCATGATCGACTATGTCGATGCCTCCCGTATCGTTATCAAGGTCAATGAAGATGAGCTGCTGCCTGGCGAAGCCGGCATCGACATCTACAGCCTGACCAAATACACCCGTTCCAACCAGAACACCTGTATCAACCAGCGTCCGTGCGTGATGTTGGGCGAGCCGGTGATGGCGGGCGACGTGCTGGCTGACGGCCCGTCCACCGATCTCGGTGAACTGGCGCTGGGTCAGAACCTGCGCGTCGCGTTCATGCCGTGGAACGGCTACAACTTCGAAGACTCGATCCTGGTGAACGAGCGCGTGGTACAGGAAGATCGCCTGACCACCATCCACATCCAGGAACTGGCCTGTATCTCCCGTGACACCAAGCTGGGTCCGGAAGAGATCACTGCCGACATCCCGAACGTGGGTGAAGCCGCTCTGTCAAAGCTGGACGAGTCCGGTATCGTCTACGTGGGTGCCGAAGTGAAGGGCGGCGACATCCTGGTCGGCAAGGTAACACCCAAGGGTGAAACCCAGCTGACCCCGGAAGAGAAGCTGCTGCGCGCCATCTTCGGTGAGAAGGCCTCCGATGTGAAGGACTCCTCCCTGCGTGTGCCGAACGGTGTGTACGGTACCGTAGTTGACGTGCAAGTCTTTACCCGCGATGGCGTGGAAAAAGACAAGCGCGCCAAAGAAATCGAAGAGATGCAGTTGAAGGAAGCGAAGAAGGACTTGACCGAAGAGTTCAAGATCCTGGAAGACGGCATTTTCGGCCGCTCCCGCAACCTGCTGCTGGCCGCCGGTTACAGCGAAGATCGTCTGAACAAGCTCGATCGTTCCAAGTGGTTTGAGCTGGCCATCGAAGATGAAGCCAAGCAAATCGAGCTGGAGCAGATCGCTGAACAGCACGTTGAGCTGAAGGCCGAGTTCGACAAGAAATTCGAGAACAAGCGTCGCAAGATCATCCAGGGCGATGACCTGGCGCCGGGCGTACTGAAGATCGTCAAGGTCTATCTGGCCGTCAAGCGTCGCATCCAGCCGGGTGACAAGATGGCGGGCCGTCACGGTAACAAGGGTGTTATCTCCAAGATCTGTCCGGTCGAGGATATGCCCCATGACGAGTACGGCCGTCCGGTCGACATCGTACTGAACCCGCTGGGTGTACCGTCTCGTATGAACATCGGTCAGATCCTCGAAGTGCACCTGGGCCTCGCGGCCAAGGGCATCGGCGAGAAGATCGACCGCATGATCAAAGAGCAGCGCGAGCTGCACGAGATGCGCGAGTTCCTGCAACAGGTCTATGACCTGGGCGAGAAGGACTCCCAGCAAGTGAACATTGCCGAGCTGTCTGACGACGACGTGCGTACCCTGGTGGGTAACCTGCGTAAGGGTCTGCCGGTGGCTACACCTGTCTTTGATGGAGCCAAAGAGCGCGAAATCAAAGCCTTGCTGAAGCTGGCCGATCTGCCGGAATCCGGTCAGATCTCCCTGTTCGACGGTCGTACCGGTAACGCCTTCGAGCGCAAGGTCACCGTGGGTTACATGTACATGCTGAAGCTGAACCACCTGGTAGACGACAAGATGCACGCGCGTTCTACCGGTTCCTACAGCCTGGTTACCCAGCAGCCGCTGGGTGGTAAGGCGCAGTTCGGTGGTCAGCGGTTCGGTGAGATGGAAGTGTGGGCCCTGGAGGCTTACGGTGCGGCATATACCCTGCAGGAAATGCTGACCGTCAAGTCTGACGATGTGAACGGCCGTACCAAGATGTACAAGAACATCGTGGATGGCGACCACCGTATGGAGCCGGGCATGCCCGAATCCTTCAACGTATTGCTGAAGGAAATCCGCTCTCTGGGTATCAACATCGAGCTGGACGAAGAGTAAGAGCTCGCTCTTATTGTTCGAGAATTGACGTGGGCGCCCCGCTGTTTCGGCAGCCGGGGCGCCGAGGTTAGACTCCTGACAGGGGAAACACGTGAAAGACTTACTCAAGTTTTTGAAGGCTCAGACCAAGACCGAAGAGTTTGACAGTATCAAGATCGGTCTGGCCTCTCCTGACATGATCCGCTCCTGGTCATTCGGTGAGGTCAAAAAGCCTGAGACCATCAACTACCGGACTTTCAAGCCGGAGCGTGATGGTCTGTTCTGCGCCCGTATCTTCGGACCGGTGAAGGACTACGAGTGTCTGTGCGGCAAGTACAAGCGCCTGAAACACCGTGGTGTGATCTGCGAGAAGTGCGGTGTAGAAGTGACCCAGACCAAGGTCCGTCGTGAGCGCATGGGCCACATCGAGTTGGCCAGCCCGACTGCCCACATCTGGTTCCTGAAGTCCCTGCCGTCCCGTATCGGTCTGCTGCTGGACATGACCCTGCGTGACATCGAGCGCGTGCTGTATTTCGAATCCTATGTAGTGATCGAACCCGGCATGACCAACCTCGAGCGCAGCCAGATGCTGTCCGAAGAGAACTATCTGGACGCACTGGAAGAGTGGGGCGACGAATTCGACGCCAAGATGGGTGCCGAGGCCATTCTGGCCCTGCTGCGCGCCATCGATCTGGAAGGCGAAGTCAAAGCCATGCGTGAGGAGCTGGATCAGACCAACTCCGAGACCAAGCGCAAGAAGACCACCAAGCGTCTGAAGCTGATGGAAGCCTTCCTGCAATCCGGCAACAAGCCGGAGTGGATGATCATGACAGTGCTGCCCGTGCTGCCGCCGGACCTGCGTCCGCTGGTACCGCTGGACGGCGGCCGTTTCGCGACCTCCGATCTGAACGATCTGTACCGTCGCGTGATCAACCGTAACAACCGCTTGAAGCGTCTGCTGGACCTGGCTGCGCCGGACATCATCGTGCGCAACGAAAAGCGCATGCTGCAAGAGTCCGTGGATGCCCTGCTGGACAACGGCCGTCGTGGTCGTGCCATCACCGGTTCCAACAAGCGCCCGCTGAAATCCCTGGCCGACATGATCAAGGGTAAGCAAGGTCGTTTCCGTCAGAACCTGCTGGGTAAGCGTGTCGACTACTCTGGTCGTTCCGTTATCACCGTAGGTCCGACCCTGCGTCTGCATCAGTGCGGTCTGCCGAAGAAGATGGCACTTGAGCTGTTCAAGCCCTTCATCTACGGCAAGCTGGAATCCCGCGGTCTGGCGACCACCATCAAGGCCGCCAAGAAGATGGTTGAGCGCGAAGAAGCCGTCGTCTGGGACATCCTGGACGAAGTGATCCGCGAACACCCGGTTCTGCTGAACCGTGCACCGACCCTGCACCGTCTGGGTATCCAGGCGTTTGAACCGACCCTGATCGAAGGGAAGGCCATCCAGCTGCACCCGCTCGTTTGTGCCGCCTATAACGCGGACTTCGACGGTGACCAGATGGCGGTCCACGTACCGCTGACCCTGGAAGCCCAGCTGGAAGCGCGCGCCCTGATGATGTCCACCAACAACATCCTGTCGCCTGCCTCCGGTGAGCCGATCATCGTTCCTTCCCAGGACGTGGTCTTGGGTCTGTACTACATGACCCGTGCCCGTATCAACGCCAAGGGCGAAGGTATGGTGCTGTCCGGCCCGAAAGAGGCCGAGAAGGTCTACCGTGCCGGTCTGGCCGACCTGCATGCTCGCGTCAAGTGCCGCATCACCGAGTACGTGAAGAACGAAGCCGGTGAGCTGGTTGCCAAGACCGAGATGAAGAACACCACCGTTGGTCGTGCGATCCTGAGCCTGATCCTGCCCAAAGGCATGGAATACGCTCTGATCGACGAGCCCAAGGTACTGACTGCTGCAGAGCAGGCTGACCTGGACGCCAACCCGCAGAACTGGATCAAGTGCGTCTCCAACAAGGCGCTGGGCAAAAAGCTCATCTCCCGTCTGCTGAACACCTGCTATCGCAAGCAGGGCCTGAAGGATACCGTCATCTTCGCTGACCAGCTGATGTATACCGGTTTCCACTACGCGGCCCTGTCCGGTGCCTCTGTTGGTATCGATGACATGGTCATCCCGGATGCCAAGAAAGACATCATCGCTGCTGCAGAAGCCGAAGTCGCCGAGATTCAGGACCAGTTCCTGTCCGGTCTGGTGACCGCGGGCGAACGCTACAACAAGGTTATCGATATCTGGGCCAGCGCGAACGATCGCGTCTCCAAGGCCATGATGGACAACCTTTCCAAGGAGCGTAACGTCAACTCCCTGGGCGATGAGGAAGAGCAAGCCTCCTTCAACAGCATCTTCATGATGGCCGACTCTGGTGCGCGGGGCTCCGCCGCCCAGATCCGTCAGCTGGCCGGTATGCGTGGCCTGATGGCGAAGCCGGATGGCTCCATCATCGAAACGCCGATCGTGGCGAACTTCCGTGAAGGTCTGAACGTACTGCAGTACTTCATCTCCACTCACGGTGCTCGTAAAGGTCTGGCGGATACCGCACTGAAGACAGCGAACTCCGGTTACCTGACCCGTCGTCTGGTTGACGTGGCCCAGGACATGGTGATCACCGAGGACGATTGCGGCACTACCGACGGTCTGTGGATGACTCCGCTGATCGAGGGTGGCGACGTGGTCGAGCCGCTGCGTGAGCGCGTGCTGGGTCGTGTGGTGGCCGAAGACGTGATCAAGCCGGGTACCGAGGATGAAGTGCTGGTAGCACGCAACACCCTGCTCGACGAGCAGCTGTGTGACCTGCTGGAGCGCAACTCCGTCGACCGCGTGAAGGTACGTTCTGCCATCACCTGTGAGACCGACTTCGGTAACTGTGCTCACTGCTACGGCCGTGATCTGGCCCGTGGTCACCTGGTTAACAAGGGTGAGGCTGTCGGTGTTATCGCCGCTCAGTCCATCGGTGAACCGGGTACCCAGCTGACGATGCGTACCTTCCACATCGGTGGTGCCGCATCCCGAGCGGCTGCCGAGAGCAGCATCCAGGTGAAGAACACCGGTAGCATCAAGTTGCAGAACGCCAAGTTCGTTCTGAACAACTCTGACAAGCTGGTTATCACCTCCCGTTCTACCGAGCTGACCATCATGGACGAGATGGGCCGTACCAAGGAAAGCCACAAGCTGCCTTACGGTTCCGTGCTGGAAGTGAAGGATGGCGAAGCGGTGAACGCCGGTGATACCGTCGCGAACTGGGACCCGCACACCCACCCGATCATCACCGAAGTAGCGGGTCGCCTGCACTTCGAACACATGATCGACGGTGTGACCATCACTCGTCAGACCGACGAGCTGACCGGTCTCTCTTCCATCGTCGTGCTGGATGTCAACGAGCGTCCGAGCGCCGGTAAAGAGATGCGTCCGACCGTGAAACTGGTCGATCTGAACGGCAAGGATGTGATGATCCCGGGCACCGACGTTCCCGCCCAGTACTTCCTGCCGGGCAAGGCGATCGTGAACCTGGAAGATGGTGCCAACGTGGGCGTGGGTGACGCGGTTGCGCGTATCCCCCAAGAGTCCAGCGGTACCAAGGACATCACCGGTGGTCTGCCGCGCGTTGCGGATCTGTTCGAGGCTCGTCAGCCGAAAGAGCCGGCCATCTTGGCCGAGATCTCCGGTACCATCTCCTTCGGGAAAGAGACCAAGGGCAAACGTCGTCTGGTCATCACCCCGACCGATGGTGGCGAGATCTACGAAGAGATGATTCCGAAATGGCGTCACCTCAACGTGTTCGAAGGTGAAAAAGTTGAGAAGGGTGAAGTGCTGGCGGACGGTCCCGAGTCTGCTCATGACATCCTGCGTCTGCGCGGTATCAGCCCGG
This sequence comes from Aeromonas sp. R10-1, assembly GCF_040908465.1. NCBI lineage: Bacteria > Pseudomonadati > Pseudomonadota > Gammaproteobacteria > Aeromonadales > Aeromonadaceae > Aeromonas > Aeromonas sp. R10-1. The sequence goes on along the minus strand of NZ_JBFODT010000016.1, from coordinate 7,517 downwards.
TCGCCAACTACATCGCCAACGAAGTGCAGGACGTTTACCGTCTGCAAGGCGTTAAGATCAACGACAAGCACATCGAAGTCATCGTGCGTCAGATGCTTCGCAAGTGCGAGATCCTGAGCGCTGGCGACACCGACCTGATCGAAGGTGAACAGGTTGAAGTGGCCCGTGTGAAGATCGCCAACCGTAAACTGGTTGCCGAAGGGAAGACCCCGGCTACCTACCGTCATATCCTGATGGGTATTACCAAGGCATCTCTGAGCACCGAGTCCTTCATCTCCGCGGCTTCCTTCCAGGAGACCACCCGCGTGCTGACCGAAGCAGCCGTTGGTGGCAAGCGTGATGAACTGCGCGGCCTGAAAGAGAACGTGATCGTGGGTCGTCTGATCCCGGCTGGTACCGGCTTTGCCTACCACCACAGCCGCATCAACCAGCGTGCCGCCGCAGCTCGTGCTGTCGGTGTGCCGCAGGTGACTGCCGATGAAGCTCAGCAAAACCTGGCGGATCTGCTCAACGCAGCCGGCAGTTTTGACGAAGAGTAATCTTCCGCAGCAGTGATCGAAAAGGGCCCCTTCTAGGGGCCCTTTTTTTATTTCCCATCCGGCGCCTAGCGTGCACTGGGCTGGGGCAGGGGGATGATCCAGTGCAAGGTTATAGAGCAAAAAATCAAAAAAAGTTGACATTGCCCCGTCGCAACTGAAAACTCGGGAAAGTTGAATGGGTATTACAGGGGTAGAACATGGCTGTCGGTATCGAGGAAGTACTGCTTCCCGAAGAGCAACTGAGCGGTCGCGCTTTTACAGACGAAGACAGGGAGCTGTTGCGTTCATATGGGGGCCTTATCGAAGGCCTGGCCGATCTGTTCGGCAAGCACTGCGAGGTGGTGCTCCACTCCCTGGAAAATCTGCATGAGTCCGTGATCCAAATCGCGAATGGTTTCAATACGGGTCGAACTCTGGGGGCGCCGATCACCGATCTCGCCCTGCGGATGCTCAAGGACATCGAGAGCACGGGTCAGGATCACACCCAGAGTTATTTTGCCCGCAGTCGGACCGGTGCCTTGATGAAGTCGAGCACCATCGCCATCCGTAACCGCGACAAGCAGGTGATCGGCCTTATCTGCATCAACCTGCACATCAATGCGCCTTTCCACGAGTTCGTGGCCGAATTCTTCCCGACGCCACAGCAGGTGGAGCGGCAATCACCGGAGACCTTCGCCAACAGCGTCGAAGAGCTGGTTGCTCAGACGGTGGACAACACCATCGACGAGATCAATCGTGATCCCTCCGTGGCCAACAATGCCAAGAACCGTTTTATCGTGACCCAGTTGTTCGAGAAGGGCATATTTGATATCAAGGACTCGATCAACCTGGTCGCCGACAAGCTGAATATTTCCAAACATACCGTGTATCTCTACATCCGACAGCGCAAGCAGGGTGAAGAAGAGAGCGAGTAAGCGCCATAGATAGGGGATAGATAACAATGGCTAAAGAAGTGATTGCAACCGACAAGGCGCCTGCCGCAATTGGCCCTTATGTCCAGGCTACCAAGCTGGGTGAGCTGGTCTTTACCTCCGGGCAGATCCCGCTCGATCCGGCCACCATGGACATCGTTGCCGGTGGCATCGAGGCTCAGGCAGAGCAGGTGATGAAGAATCTGGTTGCCGTCTTGAAAGCCGCAGGGGCCGATACCAGCAAGGTGCTGAAGACCACCTGCTTCCTGAGTGACATGAACAACTTCGTGGCCTTCAACCAGGTGTATGCCCGCTACTTTGGCGAGTCCGCCCCGGCACGTTCCTGTGTGGAAGTTGCTCGTCTGCCCAAGGATGTGCTGGTCGAAGTCGAAGCCATCGCTTACGTCTGAGCCTGTGTCATTGGAAAAGCCCCTCCCTGGAGGGGCTTTTGCGTCTATGAGGTAGAATGGATGCACCGCTGTGCAGGAGTGCGATCATGAGTCTGAATTTTGCTCTGCTGGTCACCGGGCCCGCCTATGGCACCCAGACGGCCAGCACGGCCTATCGTTTTGCCCTGAGTCTGGTCGAGCAGGGACACTGCTTGTCCCACCTCTTCTTCTATCAGGAGGGGGTGTGCAATGCCAATGGCCTCCATGCGCCAGCCAGCGATGAGACCGACCTGGTGGCGTTGTGGCGCGAGTTGGCCACTCAGCAGGGTATCCACATCGATGTGTGTGTGGCAGCGGCCATGCGCCGTGGCGTGCTGGATGAGCAGGAGGCCAAGGGAATGGGGCGGGAGCATTTCAATCTGGAAGCGCCATTCTGCCTGAGCGGGCTAGGTCAGTTGGCGGAAGCCGCACTGACCGCTGATCGCTTCGTTCAGTTCTAGAGGGGGACAAGATGACCAGAATAGCGTTTATCTCACGGCGTGGTCCCCATGGCTCGGCGAGCGGTCGGGAGGGGCTGGATGCCCTGCTGGCCACCTCTGCATTGACGGAGTCCCTGGCCCTCTTTCTGGTGGGGGATGGCGTGATGCAACTGGTGAGGGAGCAATCACCACACGTCATATTGCAGCGTCACTACGCCCCGACCTTCAAGATGCTGGAACTGTATGACATCGAGGAGATCTATGTCTGTGCGGTGTCACTGGCTGAGCGAGGACTGACGGCGGCGGATCTGCTAATCCCAGTGATTCCGCTCTCTCCTGCGGAAATTCGCCGTAGCTGGGCGGGTTTCACCACCCACATCTGCTTCTGAGGTGTCCGTGATACAGCTGATATTGAACTCTCCCTTCATGAGCCAGGATCTCGAGTTGGCGTTGCGCTACCGCATGGAAGGGGATCTGGTGGTGTTGATGCAGGATGCCGTGATGGCGGCGGCTGCCCCCGGGTGGTGCGAGCGCTTGGCAGACGTCCCCCTGTACGTCATGAAGGAAGACCTGCAAGCGAGAGGCTTGTCATCCGGGATCGGGATGGAACTCGATATGCCGGGTTTGATCAGGTTGATCGCCGAGCACGGATCACCGCAGACCTGGGGCGGTTAGACTTGGTTTTCCTTTTTATCTCAGTTGCTTAGCATAATGTCATTCGACTGTCATTTGCCATTTCGGTGTGCAAATTGTATAAATCTTGACTCCCCAGACAACAGGGCATAAAATTTCGCGTCCCCGTATCTGCGGGGAGGATTTTTCACACGTTTATGAAGTCATTATCAGGAGCCTTTTGATGGCAACTATTAACCAGTTGGTTCGCAAGCCACGCATCAAGCTCGTTGTGAAAAGCAACGTGCCGGCGCTGGAAGCGTGCCCTCAGAAGCGTGGCGTATGCACCCGTGTATACACCACCACCCCGAAGAAGCCTAACTCTGCACTGCGTAAAGTATGCCGTGTACGTCTGACCAACGGCTTCGAAGTCACCTCCTACATCGGTGGTGAAGGTCACAACCTGCAAGAGCACTCTGTTGTTCTGATCCGTGGCGGTCGTGTAAAAGACTTGCCAGGTGTTCGTTATCACACCGTTCGTGGTGCGTTGGACTGTGCCGGTGTTAAAGACCGTAAGCAGGCTCGCTCCAAGTACGGCGTGAAGCGTCCGAAAGCTTAATGGTTCTCCGTTAAGTAAGGCCAAACGTTAATTCGTTTCTAGTTAGATAACTTTCTAGTTTTGGGTAACCCCTGAAGTTACGGAGAATTTGAAATGCCAAGACGTCGTGTTGTTGGTCAGCGTAAAATCCTGCCGGATCCCAAGTTCGGATCAGAGCTGCTGGCTAAATTTGTCAACGTAGTAATGGTTGACGGTAAGAAATCTGTTGCAGAAGCCATCGTATATGGCGCCCTGGACATCATTGCCACCAAATCTGGCAAAGAGCACCTGGCCCTGTTCGAAGTCGCTCTGGACAACATTCGTCCGGCGGTCGAGGTTAAATCTCGTCGCGTCGGTGGTGCAACCTATCAGGTGCCGGTAGAAGTTCGTCCGGTACGTCGCAATGCTCTGGCAATGCGCTGGTTGGTTGATGCCGCTCGTAAACGTGGTGAAAAATCAATGGCTCAGCGTTTGGCTGGCGAGCTGCTGGATGCCGCTGACAATAAGGGTTCGTCTGTCAAGAAACGTGAAGACGTTCACCGTATGGCTGAAGCGAACAAGGCCTTCGCTCACTTCCGCTGGTAATCCGCTTGCGCAGGGTCTTCTGACTCTGCGCACCTTTAATTATCTGGGGACAAGCGCCCTAGTAAGAGGATGACAATGGCTCGTACAACCCCCATTGAGCGTTATCGTAATATCGGTATCTCCGCTCACATCGACGCCGGTAAGACTACTACTACCGAGCGCGTTCTGTTTTACACCGGTGTAAGTCACAAGATCGGTGAAGTTCACGATGGCGCCGCCACCATGGACTGGATGGAACAGGAACAAGAGCGTGGTATCACCATCACCTCCGCCGCGACCACCGCTTTCTGGTCCGGTATGGGTAAACAGTTCCAACCGCACCGTATCAACATCATCGATACCCCGGGCCACGTTGACTTTACTATCGAAGTAGAGCGTTCCATGCGTGTTCTGGATGGCGCCGTGATGGTGTACTGTGCCGTAGGTGGCGTACAGCCCCAGTCTGAAACCGTATGGCGTCAGGCTAACAAGTACAAGGTTCCCCGTATCGCGTTCGTCAACAAGATGGACCGTACCGGTGCCAACTTCCTGCGCTGCGTTGAGCACATCAAGACCCGTCTGAAAGGTAACCCGGTTCCTCTGCAACTGAACATCGGTTCCGAAGAGAACTTCAAGGGCGTTATCGACCTGGTCAAGATGAAAGCCATCAACTGGAGCGAAGCTGACCAGGGCGTATCCTTCGACTACGAAGACGTCCCGGCTGAGCTGCTGGAACAGGCGCAAGAAATGCGCATGAACCTGGTTGAAGCCGCTGCTGAAGCGTCTGAAGACCTGATGGAAAAATACCTGGGTGGTGAAGAACTGACTGAAGAAGAGATCAAGAAAGCTCTGCGTCAGCGTGTTCTGAACAACGAAATCATCCTGGTTACCTGTGGCTCCGCGTTCAAGAACAAGGGCGTACAGGCCATGCTGGATGCCGTGGTCGAGTACCTGCCGGCTCCGACCGACGTTGCTGCTATCGACGGTCTGAAGCTGGATGGCGAGACCAAGGACGAGCGTCACGCTTCCGATGACGAGCCGTTCTCTGCTCTGGCATTCAAGATTGCTACCGACCCGTTCGTGGGCAACCTGACCTTCTTCCGTGTTTACTCCGGTGTGGTCAACTCCGGTGACTCCGTGCTGAACTCCGTTAAAGAGAAGCGCGAGCGTTTCGGCCGTATCGTTCAGATGCACGCCAACAAGCGTGAAGAGATCAAAGAAGTTCGCGCAGGCGACATCGCTGCTGCCATCGGCCTGAAGGACGTCACCACCGGTGACACCCTGTGTGACGAAAGCGCACCGATCATCCTGGAGCGTATGGAATTCCCGGAACCGGTAATCTCCATCGCCGTTGAGCCGAAATCCAAGGCTGACCAAGAGAAGATGGGCCTGGCTCTGGGCCGTCTGGCTCAGGAAGATCCGTCCTTCCGCGTATGGACCGACGAAGAATCTGGCCAAACCATCATCGCCGGTATGGGTGAGCTGCACCTGGACATCATCGTTGACCGTATGCGTCGCGAGTTCAAGGTAGAAGCCAACGTAGGTAAGCCGCAGGTTGCCTACCGTGAAACCATCCGCAACACCGTCAAGGACATCGAAGGCAAGCATGCCAAGCAGTCCGGTGGTCGTGGTCAGTACGGTCACGTCGTTATCGACATGTACCCGCTGGAAGAAGGCAAAGCCTACGAATTCGTCAACGACATCAAGGGTGGCGTGATTCCGGGCGAATTCATCCCGGGTGTTGACAAGGGTATCCGCGAGCAGCTGAAGTCCGGCCCGCTGGCAGGCTATCCGGTAATGGATCTGGGTGTGCGTCTGCACTTCGGTTCCTACCACGATGTTGACTCTTCCGAACTGGCGTTCAAGATCGCTGCTTCTCTGGCGTTCAAGGCTGGCTTCATGAAGGCCAACCCGGTACTGCTCGAACCGATCATGAAGGTCGAAGTCGAGACTCCGGAAGACTACATGGGCGACGTGATCGGTGACCTGAACCGTCGTCGCGGCCTGATCGAAGGCATGGAAGATGGCCCGTCCGGCAAGATCGTACGTGCGCTGGTGCCGCTGGCCGAAATGTTCGGTTACGCCACCTCCCTGCGTTCTGCTACCCAGGGTCGTGCTTCCTACGCCATGGAATTCGCCAAGTATCACGATGCCCCGACCAACGTCGCCCAGGCCGTGATCGAAGAGCGCAAATCCAAGTAATTTAAGATTCCCCGCCTACGACGGTAGGCGGGTTTAACCTAGAAGGACTACGTCGTGTCTAAAGAAAAATTTGAGCGTAATAAACCGCACGTAAACGTCGGCACCATCGGCCACGTTGACCACGGTAAAACCACCCTGACCGCCGCCATCACCAACGTGCTGGCCAAGCACTTCGGTGGTAAAGCTTTCGCCTTCGACCAGATCGACAAGGCACCGGAAGAGCGTGAGCGTGGTATCACCATCAACACCTCCCACGTAGAATACGACACTGCAACCCGCCACTACGCCCACGTAGATTGCCCGGGTCACGCCGACTACGTTAAAAACATGATCACCGGTGCTGCCCAGATGGACGGCGCAATCCTGGTAGTAGCAGCGACTGACGGCCCGATGCCGCAGACTCGTGAGCACATCCTGCTGGGTCGTCAGGTAGGCGTTCCGTACATCATCGTGTTCATGAACAAGTGCGACATGGTAGATGACGAAGAGCTGCTGGAACTGGTCGAGATGGAAGTTCGCGAACTGCTGTCCGAGTACGACTTCCCGGGTGATGACCTGCCGGTAGTCCGTGGTTCCGCACTGAAAGCGCTGGAAGGCGAAGCTCAGTGGGAAGAGAAGATCCTGGAACTGGCTGGCCACCTGGACACCTACATTCCGGAGCCGGAGCGTGCCATTGACCAGCCGTTCCTGATGCCTATCGAAGACGTCTTCTCCATCGCTGGCCGTGGTACCGTAGTAACCGGTCGTGTAGAGCGCGGTATCGTCAAGGTTGGTGAAGAAGTGGAAATCGTTGGTATCAAAGATACCACCAAGACCACCTGTACCGGCGTTGAAATGTTCCGCAAACTGCTGGACGAAGGTCGTGCAGGTGAGAACGTTGGCGCACTGCTGCGTGGCGTGAAGCGTGAAGACGTAGAGCGTGGTCAGGTACTGGCCAAGCCGGGCACCATCAAGCCGCACACCAAGTTTGAATCTGAAGTGTACGTGCTGTCCAAGGAAGAAGGTGGTCGTCACACTCCGTTCTTCAAGGGCTACCGTCCGCAGTTCTACTTCCGTACTACCGACGTGACCGGTACCATCGAACTGCCGGAAGGCGTAGAGATGGTAATGCCGGGCGACAACATCAAGATGGTTGTTACCCTGATTGCCCCGATCGCGATGGACGACGGCCTGCGTTTCGCCATCCGTGAAGGTGGCCGTACCGTAGGTGCTGGTGTTGTAGC
>NZ_JBFODT010000015.1:0-75247 GCF_040908465.1 Aeromonas sp. R10-1 | reverse complement strand
CTGACCCCATGCCGAACTCAGAAGTGAAACGCTGTAGCGCCGATGGTAGTGTGGCATTCGCCATGCGAGAGTAGGACACTGCCAGGCACCCAATTAAACGGTGATGTGAAAGACATGACCGGCTGCGAGGATGACACCTCAGAATAAGCGGCAAAAAATTTAGCGAAAGCTAACCGAATGCGGAGCGGTAGTTCAGTCGGTTAGAATACCGGCCTGTCACGCCGGGGGTCGCGGGTTCGAGTCCCGTCCGCTCCGCCACTAAATTGAAAGGCCTTCCCTGACGGGAAGGCCTTTTTGCTTTCTGGCGTCTGGACAAGATCTCAGGAAACAAGAGGCAACCACCAGGGCTGCGACTTGCCACTGACAACTCGATCCTGCTCTGTTGTCCCTTGTGCTTGAGCCGGACTTTGTCCGTCTCTGCGTCCGTTATGCCACTAACAAGAAGCCCAGTCGACAGACTGGGCTTTTTCGTCTCCACGGTCTCCTCTTCGATCTTCACAGCAGAAACCATGGTCTTCTGGAGTCGTAAGCTTGTTAGTAATAGACGCAGAGCCAGACGGTTGTCTCGGTCGGATGGGTCCACTCCACCCTGTGCTGAAGGTGCGCCGGGATGTTGATGTAATCCCCCGGCCCCAGATGGACGCGTTCCTGTACCCCGGTATCCGGTGTGATGAAGACCAGGATGGCCTCTCCCTGCACCAGCAATACCCATTCGTGTTCATCCTGATCGAACCACTCTCCGGTAGGGGTCTGCTGCCCCTGGGAGAGAATGCGCTCGATACGAACATTGTTGGTACTGACCAGATCCGCGAACACTTCACTGGGCAGGGGGGAGGGGATCTGGCCAAGCAGGTTGCCTGTGTGCATGGGCTTCTCTCCGGTAGATGGGAACGTGGCTAGCTAAGAGTGTAGAAGCTTGGGATGGGCCGCTCTCATGGAAAATGAGGGCTCCAACGAGCCCTTTTATGAAAAACTTCGGGGAAATGGAGGCTTATCCGCTGCAATCTCGCCAAATTCTTGCTATTTTGCGCGCCAGCAAGCAAACGATTTCCTTCACACTTTCAGGATGAACTATGGCAACGCAACAAACGACGGCCCGCGCCGGCAATGGCGGGTTTCTGGACTCCTATTTCTCCATCAGCCAGCGTGGCAGCACGGTGCGACAGGAGCTGCTGGCCGGGTTGACCACCTTCCTGGCGATGGTCTACAGCATCATCGTCGTGCCGAACATGCTGGGCGCAGCGGGTTTTGAGCAGGGCCCGGTGTTTGTGGCGACCTGCCTGATCGCCGCCTTCGGTTCCCTGCTGATGGGGCTCTGGGCCAAGCTGCCGATGGCCATCGGTTGTGCCATCTCTCTCACCGCCTTTACCGCCTTCAGCCTGGTGCTGGGGCAGGGGCTGAGCATTCCGGTCGCGCTGGGTGCCATCTTCCTGATGGGGGTGCTGTTCACCCTGATCAGCGTCACCGGCGTGCGCCAGTGGATCCTGGACAACCTTCCCTCCGGCATCGCCCACGGTACCGGCATCGGTATCGGCCTGTTCCTGCTGCTGATCGCCACCAACGGGGTCGGCATGGTGATCAAGAATGAAGGGGCTGGCCTGCCGGTGCAGCTCGGCGAGATCACCGCCTTCCCGGTCATCATGACGGTGCTGGGTCTGGCTGCCATCTTCGGCCTGGAGCGCCGCAAGGTGCCGGGCGGCATCCTGATGGTGATCATCGCCATCTCCATCCTCGGCCTCATCTTCGATCCGAAAGTGACCTGGCAGGGCTTCTTCGCCATGCCGAGCCTGAGTGGCGAGAATGGCTCCCTGGTGGGCAGCATGGATCTGCTGGGCGCCCTCAATCCGGTGGTGATTCCGACCGTGTTGGCGCTGGTGATGACCGCCGTGTTTGACGCCACCGGCACCATCCGTGCCGTGGCCGGTCAGGCTGGCCTCATCAACGAGCGTGGTCACATCATCAGCGGTGGCAAGGCCCTGACTGCGGACTCCGTCAGCAGCATGGTGGCGGGCGTGGTAGGTGGTGCTCCGGCAGCCGTCTACATCGAATCTGCCGCAGGGACAGCTGCCGGCGGCAAGACAGGTCTGACCGCCACCCTGGTCGGCGTGCTCTTCCTGCTGATGATCTTCCTCTCCCCGCTGAGCTATCTGGTACCGGCATACGCCACCGCACCGGCCCTGATGTATGTGGGCCTGCTGATGCTGGGCAACGTCACCAAGCTGGACTTCAACGACTCGGTCGATGCCCTCTCCGGCATGCTGTGCGCCGTCTTCATCGTGCTCACCTGCAACATCGTCACCGGCATCATGCTGGGCTTCGTGGCCCTGGTGGTCGGCCGCCTGTTTGCCGCCGAGTGGAAGAAGCTCAACATCGGCACCGTCATCATCGCCGTGGCCCTGGTGATCTTCTACGCCGGTGGCTGGGCCATCTAATCCTCACGCTATCGAGAAGGGCCCTGCGGGGCCCTTTTTCATGGCTGTGAGGCGGCTAACACTTTCCCGGATCTTCCCCATTCGCTCGTTTCAGATTGAAACGTCAGGCTTTGTTTGCTGTTTCAGATCCGAACCGAAACCCCTGTCATTTTTATCCCCCTATGGCTCGCTAGACTGGCTCCATCAACCATCTGTCCACCCGTGTGGTGGCAAGCCAAGGAGTGAGCCATGAAGAAGCTGATCAACGCTGTCGATGCCGTGGTCCGTGAACAACTGATGGGGATGGCCGCTGCCCACCCCGAGCTCAAGGTGCGAATCGAACCCCACTACATCACCCGCGCCGATTCCCCCGTGACGGGCAAGGTGGCGCTGGTCTCCGGTGGCGGCAGCGGCCACGAGCCCATGCACGGTGGCCTGGTGGGCAAAGGAATGCTGGATGGTGCCTGCCCCGGCGAGATCTTCACGTCCCCGACCCCGGATCAGATGTACGAGTGCGGTCAGGCCGTCGACGGCGGCGCTGGCGTGCTGTTTCTGGTGAAGAACTACACCGGCGACGTGCTCAACTTCGAGACCGCGGTCGAGCTGCTGCACGGTGACGGGGTCAAGGTGGGCTTCGCCCTCATCGATGACGACGTGGCGGTGAAGGACAGCCTCTACACCGCTGGCCGCCGCGGGGTTGCCACGACAGTGCTGTGCGAGAAGCTGGTCGGTGCCGCCGCAGAGGCGGGCTACGATCTGGCGCGCTGCGAGGCGCTGGCCCGTCGCATCAACAACCAGAGCCGCACCATAGGCGTGGCCATGCATGCCTGCACCGTCCCTGCTGCCGGCAAGCCCTCCTTCACCCTGGCGGACAACGAGGTGGAGTTCGGCGTTGGCATCCACGGCGAGCCGGGCATCGAGCGCCGTCCCTTCACCGACCTCAACGCCCTGGTGGACGACATGTTCAAGGAGCTGACCGACAACAGCCCTTATGGCCGCACTCTGCGCCACTGGGACAGAGGCACCGGCAGCTGGCAGGAAGAGCACACCTTTATCGAGCCGCTCAATGGGGGTGACCGGGTCATCGTCCTGGTCAACAGCCTCGGCGGCACCCCCATCTCCGAGCTCTACGGCGTCTATGGCCACCTCGCGGCCCTGTGTGAAGAGGCGGGCATCCACCTGGTGCGCAACCTCATCGGCCCCTACTGTACCTCTCTCGACATGACCGGCATCTCCATCACCCTGCTCAAGGTGGATGACGAGCTGATGACCCTGTGGGATGCCCCCGTTCACACCCCGGCCCTGCGGCGCGGCTGCTGAGGAATATTCATGTTAAGCAAGCATCAGATCGTCAACTGGCTGCTCGACTGCGAGCACATCTTCACCGAGCAGCGTGACTACCTCACGGCGCTGGATACCGACATCGGCGACGGCGACCACGGCCTCAACATGCAGCGCGGCTTTGCCAAGGTGGCGGAGAAGCTGCCGGCAGTGGCGGACAAGGACATCGGCCAGGTGCTCAAAACCACCGGTATGACGTTGCTCTCCTCGGTCGGCGGCGCCAGCGGACCCCTCTACGGCACCTTCTTCATCCGGGCCGCGGCCAGCAGCGATGCCTGCCAGAGCCTGACCCTCGGCCAGCTCGGCAAGATGCTGAGCGACGGGGTGGAGGGGATCGTCTCCCGTGGCCGTGCCGAGCCGGGTGACAAGACCATGTGCGATGCCTGGTGGCCCGCTTTGGCCGCCCTGCAGCAGGCGGAACAACAGGGCTTGCCGCTCCCCGAGGCGCTGGACAAGGCGGTGGCTGCCGCCGCAGCCGGCACCGAGGCCACCATCCAGATGCAGGCTCGCAAGGGGCGCGCCAGCTATCTTGGTGAGCGCAGCATCGGCCATCAGGATGCGGGGGCCACCTCGACCCTGCTGCTGCTGACCGCCCTGCGTGACAGAGCGAGGTTGTGACATGATCGGCATCGTAGTGGTCTCTCACAGCGCCATGCTTGCGGCCGGTTTGAAAGCCCTGGCCGATCAGCTCGGCAGCCCGGCGAAACTGTTGCTGGCGGCCGGGGTCGATGACCCCGCCCATCCCATCGGTACTGACGCCATCGCCGTGATGAGTGCGATGGAAGAGGCGGATGACGGCAGCGGGGTACTGGTGCTGATGGACTTGGGCAGCGCCCTGCTGAGCGCCGAGACCGCCCTCGAGCTGCTGCCCCCCGAGCTGAGCGCCCGGGTGCGGCTCAGCCCCGCCCCGCTGGTCGAGGGCACTCTGGCCGCCGTGGTGGCCGCTGGCGCAGGCCTGACGCTGGACGAGGTAGCCGCCGAGGCGCTTGGCGCCCTGGGCCCGAAACAGGGAATGCTGCCTGCCAGTGCGGCGCAGGCCACCACGGAGGCAGCCCCCGTTGCCGACGACGGCTGGTTGCGCTGCGAGGTGGTGGTCGATAACCCCCACGGCCTGCATGTGCGCCCCGCCGCCCGGCTGGTCGCGGCACTCAAGCCCTTTGCCGCTGAACTCAGGCTGCAAAAGGGGGAGAAAGAGGCGAATCCCCGCAGCCTGAGCCGGCTCGCCATGCTCGATGTGCGCCAGGGGGACAGGCTCATCCTGCTGGCGCGAGGGGAGGATGCCGAGGCGGCGCTGAGCTGCTTCCAGCAACTGGCGCAGGATCGCTTCGGCGACTGAAACATTCCCCCATCCGGGCCCCGTCACGACGGGGCCCGCTTTTTTTGAGGGGCGTTCTGGTCAGTGGTGGTAGTCGGCGGGATCGATGTCGAGCAGTTTGAGCCGCCGCCAGAGGGTGGTGCGGCTGATCCCGAGCTGGCGCGCCATCTGGCTGACCTGGCCCTTGCTGGCACGGGCGGCCCGCAGGATCGCCTGATGCTCCAGCTCCGCCAGGGTGAGCAGCGGCTGTCCCACCACCTCGTCCGCCAGCAGGCAATGGCCCTGGCGGATGGCGGCCGGGAGCGCCCGGGGCGGGATCTGTGTCTCACTGCAATGAAGCTGGGCGTACTCGATGGCGCTGCGTAGCTCCCCCAGGTTGCCGGGCCAGGGGTAGGCCAGCAGGCAGTCGAGGGCGTCAGGGGTGAACTGGCGCCCCGGCTCGCCCCCCTGCACCGCCAGGTGCTGGCGGATGAGTCCGGGCAGATCGGCGCTGCGTTCCCGCAGGCTCGGCAGCCAGAGTTCGCACCCTTGCAGCGCATAGAGCAGCTGGCGGCCGAATCCCCCCTCCTGCACCCGCTGCTCCAGCGGGGCGCTGCTGGTCGCGATGATCCTTACCCTGAGGGGCAGGATGCGGGCGGAGTCGAAGCGCTGGATGCGCCCCGTCTTGAGCAGTTGCAGCAGGGCGGCCTGCATGGGGGCGGGCAGGCACTCTACCTGCTCCAGCACCAGGGTGCCACCGTGAGCCAGCTCGAACTTGCCTGCCCGCTCCTGCCCCGCCTCGTCGGACCCCATTAGTTCCAGCGCCATCCGCTCCCTCGGCCATGCCTGGCAGTTGAAGATGACCAGGGGGCCGACGGCTCGCTCGCTGCCAAAGTGGATGGCCTCCGCCAGTTGGGCCTTGCCCACCTCCTCTTCCCCTCGCAGCAGGACGGGGCCCTGTCCCCTGGCCGCCTGGCGGGCGTGGCGAAGCAGTTTGCGCATGGCGCTCGACTCCCCCACCAGGGCGGAGAGCTCGGGCACCGTCTGGCGCAGTTGATGAATGGCGCGCAGCCGATCGGTGGGATGGAGCAGGACGATGAAGCTGACCCCGTCCGGCCCCGGCAGGGGCTTGAGGCTCACCAGGGCGTCGATGAAGGCCTCGCCCCGGGTCTCCCGCCGCTCCAGCGTCACCTCCACATGGCTCAGGGGGGTCATCTCCGCGATGGCCAGACGCAGGCGCTGGGGCATCAGCAGATGGTGATCGAGGGGCTGGCCCAGGCAGACAGCCGGGTCGAGTTGCAGCCGACTGGCCGCCAGGGCGTTGAGGTAGCGCAGCCGCCCCTGGGGATCCCAGGCCAGCACGCCGTCTTCCATGCCATCCAGCAGGGCATAGAGCTCGCTCAAGTGGTGCTGGGACTCCTGCATCAGGCGCTCCATCTGCAGTAGATTGGCCAGCTCGCGGCCGGCGCTGACGGTGAGCGCGAGATCCCCCGGTGCGGCCTCTTCCACCCGGCAGATCAGGGCCACGATCGCCACCTGGCGACCGGTGCTGTTGTAGACAGGGCTGGCACAGCTGTGCCAGGGGTGGAGACGCTGGTTGAAGTGCTGGGGGCCGCTGACGCAGAGCGGCACCCCCTCCAGGGCCGCCAGGTTGACGGCATTGGTGCCGATGCGTCCCTCGCTGAAAAACGCGCCTGGGCCAAAACCGAGTGCCGCCAGCGCCTGCAGGGTATCGGGGTGGCCGGTCCGGGCCAGCAGGCAACCGCTCTCGTCGGTGAGCAGCAGGGCGCAGGGGCGCCCCTCCATGAACTCGTAGAGATCCTCCAGCGCCATCTCGCCGGTGGTGAGCAGGTCCCGTTTGCGCTGGCGCAGGCTCTCCAGGGTCTGCCCTCTGGCGCAGTGGGGAGGATGCCAGAGGGACGCGCTGGTCTGGTGGGCACAGCGCAGCCAGGAGGCCTGCAGGTGCTCGGGCCAGGACGAGAGGGGCTGGGGGACGGATGGCATGGTCACGGCGATATCCGGCAAAAGGGAAGGGGCCATTTAATCACCCTTGCCGCCCCGATTCAGTGACCGCTCTCAGAGTGTCGCGTCCTGGTCCCGGGTGACGGCTTCTGCGGCAAACTGCTGCTGGAGCCAGTGGCTCACCGCCCGGCACTGGGGGCTGCCTTCGCTCTCCTGATGGATCAGCATGTTCCAGTTCGGCCCGGCCACCCGGTGGGACGAGAGGGGCAGCAGCCACCCCTGTCGGCGTGCGTCGCGAGAGAGCAGCTCGCTCGCCAGCGCCACCCCGAGCCCGGCGCTGGCCGCATCCTGCAACAAGCCGGGATCGGAGAAGTTGAGCCCCTGGGTCTGCAGGTGCAGATTGTCGCCGCCCTTGAGGGTCCAGTGGTGCCAGTCCATCTCCCGCTCCCCGTGCAGGGTGGTGCGCTCCTGCGCGGGCTGTGCCAGCACGGCCGGGCTCGCCACCGGCAGCAGCCGATCCGCCAGCAGCGGCTGATGGCGGCATTCCGCCTGGGGAGCCAGCCCCCAGCGCAGCGAAATGTCGATGGTCTGCTCGGCCATGTTCGGCGTGTCGTCGCTGGTGAACAGCCAGAGATCGATGCCCGGATGCTGGCGGTGAAGGTCGGCCAGCCGGGGCAGCAGCCAGAGGCGGGCGATGGCGGTACTGGTGTTGAGCACCAGCTGGTTCGGCTTGCGGTACTGCTCGAGGCGCTGTATTCCCACCGCCAGTTGCAGCAGCACCTGCTGGGTCGTCTCCAGCAGATCCTGGCCCGCGTCGGTCAGGGCGACGGAACGTCCCTGGCGGTGAAACAGAGGCTGGCCAAGCAGCTCCTCCAGCGAGCGGATCTGCTGACTGATGGCAGACTGGGTGAGGTGCAGCTCCTGGGCCGCCTGATGAAAGCTGCCGAGCCTGGCCGCCGCCTCGAAGCCGCGCAGCACGTTGAGAGGGGGCCAGTGTTTGAACATCATTGATTAGCTCCGCTTATCACTTTTATCGAAAATCGATCGTTTGTTACCCATCAACGGGGAGAATAGTCTATTCCCATCGTCAATAACCTTAATATTACCTAATCAGAGAGGCTGAGATGCGCGAGCAGGGAATGAGGGCTGCGGGCTGGTTCATGCCAGCGGAGTGGTGCCGGCACGCGGCGACCTGGATGGTCTGGCCGCACAACAAGGCGCTGTGGGAAAACGGCTGGGGCGTAACCCTGCCCCAGGTCCAGCAGGACTTCGCCCGGGTGGTCAATGCCATCGCCCGCTTCGAACCGGTGAACCTGGTGGTGGATCCCGCCGCACAGGCGGAGGCTCGCGCCCTGTGCGGCGACGGGGTGCGCTTCATTCCCCTGCCGGTGGATGACAGCTGGTGCCGTGACTCCGGCCCCACCTTCATCTGCCATCCCGAACTTGGCACCGCCGGGATCAGCTGGCGTTTCAACGCCTGGGGCGGCAAGTCGGCCCACGGTCTGGACGAGGGGCTGGCGCGGCGCGTTCTCAACAGCCTGGAGCTGGAGTGCATCGGCAGTTTCCTCGCCAACGAAGGGGGCGCCATCCATGTGGATGGGGAGGGCACCCTGATCACCACGGAGTCGGTGCTGCTCAACAGCAACCGCAACCCCGGCATGACCAAAGTGGAGATCGAACGGATCTTCAGCCGCCTGCTCGGCATCGAGAAGACTATCTGGCTGCCGGGGGATCCCGACCACGTCACCGGCGACATGACGGACGGTCATGTGGACGGGGTCTGCGCCTTCAGCCGCCCCGGCCACCTGCTGGTGGACGCCACCCTGGACGGGCACTCCACCTATGGCCGCGTGGTGCGGGAGAACCGCCGAGCCCTGGCCCTGACCACCGATGCGAGAGGTCGCTCCTTCGAGTGCCTCGAGCTGTTCGAGGCGAGCGAGGCGGTGGACGCCGAGGCGGAAGTGTTCTGCGCCTCCTACACCAACTTCTACATCGCCAACGGCGCCATCATCATGCCCGCCTACGGCGTAGGCGCGGACGAGGCGGCGGGGGAGGTGCTGAGGCGCGCCTTCCCGAACAGGCAGCTGGTGCCGGTGCGCATCAACCAGTTGGCCCACGGCGGGGGCGGCATTCACTGCATCACCCAGCAGCAGCCGGCCTGGCCGGTGCAGGGGTAAGCGTTTGGAGCGGCCTCGTCAGGCGTCTGCGAGGCCTCATGACGGGATCAGGGAGGAGAGATTCATGAACAAGGTCGTCGCAACAATGCAGTTTGCCTGTCAGGGGGAACGCGTGTCAGGGAGGGTATCCGGATGAGCAAGATCGTCGTCGCCACCACACAATTCGCTTGCAGCTGGGAGCTGGAGCGCAATCTGGACACAGCGGAGAGCCTGGTACGGGACGCCGCCGCCAGGGGGGCCAACCTGGTGCTGTTGCAGGAGCTCTTCGCCACCCCCTATTTCTGCATCGAGCAATACCACGGCCATCTGGCGCTGGCGGAGTCGTTCGAACAGAGCCGGGTGTTGCGCCGCTTCTCGGCCCTGGCGCGGGAACTGGGGGTGGTGCTGCCCATCAGCTGGTTCGAACGTGCCGGTAATGCCTGCTTCAACTCCCTGGCGGTGGCGGATGCGGATGGTCGCCTGCTCGGGGTCTATCGCAAGACCCATATCCCGAACGCCATCGGCTATCAGGAGAAGGAGTATTTCAGCCCGGGGGATACGGGGTTTCGCGTCTGGGACACGGCCGCCGGCCGCATCGGGGTCGGCATCTGCTGGGATCAGTGGTTCCCGGAGGCGGCCCGCGCCATGGCGCTGCAGGGGGCCGAGCTGCTGCTCTATCCCACCGCCATCGGCTCGGAGCCGGGGGCAGAGGGGCTCGATTCGCGGGATCACTGGCAGCTGACCCAGCGCGGCCATGCCGCCGCCAACATCATGCCGGTGATCGCCGCCAACCGCATCGGACGCGAGGTGGCGACCCGGGATCCCGAGTTGCAGATGCGCTTCTATGGCTCCTCCTTCATCACGGATCACAAGGGGGCTCTGCTGGCCGAGGCGGACAGGGATACCCCGGGCGTGCTGGTGCAGGAGCTGGATCTCGCCGCCATGGCCGAGGAGCGGCTGACCTGGGGCATCTATCGGGATCGCCGCCCCGAGATGTATGGCGCCTTGCTGAGCCTGGATGGGCAGGGCCAGCGGGGAGGGAGTCCATCATGAGCCCACTCACCAAGATAGCCACGGCACTGGCCCTGCTGCTGGGTCTGGGGGCCCAGGCCGCAGAAGGGACGGGGGAGGCGACAGAGGAGAAGGTGCTGCGCCTCTACAACTGGTCCGATTATTTCGCCCCCGATACCCTGAGCGAGTTCACCCGGGAGACCGGGATCCGTGTCATCTACGACGTGATGGACAGCAGCGAGACCCTGGAGGCCAAGCTGATGGCGGGTCGCAGCGGGTATGACCTCATCTTCCCGGGGGACACGGTGGCGGAGCGGCTGATGCGGGCGGGCAGCCTGCAGCCCCTCGACAAGGGCAAGCTGCAACACCTGGGGGACATAGACCCCGGCCTGGCGCGGTTGCAGCAGGCCTACCCCCATGCGAAGGAGGCGGTGGTGCCCTACACCTGGGGCACCATAGGGCTCACCTACAACGCGGACGCCATCCGGCAGAGGATGCCGGATGCCCCGGTCAGCAGCCTGGACATGCTGTTCAAGCCCGAGCTGGCGGCGAAATTTGCAGATTGCGGCATCTCGGTCATCGACTCCCCGGACGAGGTGCTGGCGGTGGTGCTGCACTATCTTGGGCGGGATCCCCGCAGCGGCAAGGCGGACGATCTGGAGGCGGCCCTGGCCCTGCTCAAGGGGATCAAGCCCTATATCCGCAAGTTCCAGTCCCAGCCGGTGACTCAGCTGGTGAACGGGGATCTCTGCCTCTCCCTGGGCTACAGCGGCGACATGACCCAGGCCAGGCGCGCCGCCGCGGAGGCGGGCAAGCGGGTCGACTTCGAATACCGATTGCCGAAGGAGGGGAGCGCCATCTGGATGGACACCATGGCGATCCCGGCGGATGCCCCCCATCCTGACTATGCCTATGCCTTTATCAACTTCGTGATGCGCCCGGCCAACATGGCAGCCATCACCAACAGCACCGGTTATCCGACTGCCAGTGCCAAGGCCAGACCCATGGTGGATGCCACCATGACGGCCAACCCGGATATCTACCTGGACGAGGCCAGCTACCAGCGGCTCATTCCGGGTCAGGATATAGCACAATCCCAGATGCGTGCCCGCATGCGAGCCTGGACTCGCTTCAAGAGCAGCCTCTGAACCCAGGAGTAGAACGATGTTTTCCCGACGCCACGTATTGAAACAACTGGTCGCCCTCGGCGCCATTGCCGGGTTTGGCAACCTGCCCGGTGCCCGCGCGGCCTTCGCCGCCGGCGAACCCGGCGCCGCCGCTCGCTACCACATGCCGGAGGAGTCCTCCCCCCAGGCCCTGGTGTGGGTGGCCTTCGGGGCCACCAGCGAGATCTGGGGTCGCCACTACAAGGAGGTGCAGGCCACCATAGGGCGGCTGGTGCAGGCCATGGTGCCCTACACCCGGGTCAACGTGCTCTGCCACGAGGATGACGAGGCGCTGGCGCGTCAGTTGTGCGGCGAGCGCAACACCCACTTCGTCCACGCCGAGATGGATGACATCTGGCTGCGGGATACCGGCGGCGTCTTCGTGCAGGACGAGCAGGGAGGGCTCGGGCTGGTGGACTTCAACTTCAACGGCTGGGGTGACAAGCAGGAGCACAGCCATGACGCCAGGGTCGCCGCCCTGGTGGGCCGGCAGACCGATGCCTATTACCTGCAGAGCGAGCTCATCGGTGAGGGGGGCGGCATCGAGGTGGATGGCAACGGCACCGCCATCATGACCGAGAGCAGCTGGATCAACAGCAACCGCAACCCCGGCCTCACCAAGGCGCAGGTGGAGGCGGAGCTCAAGGCCAACCTGGGGCTGCGCAAGATCATCTGGCTGCCGGGGATCAAGGGCCGCGACATCACGGATGCCCACGTGGACTTCTACGCCCGCTTCGTGCGCCCCGGGGTGGTGGTGATCAACATGGACAACGATCCCGACTCCTACGACTACAAGGTGACCCGCCAGCACCTCGCCATCCTGCAGCAGGCGACGGACGCCGACGGCAACAAGCTGGAGCTGCATCAGCTGCCGCCGCCCCTGGGCGGGCGGGACAACAAGTTCAGCCGCAGCCCTGACTTTGCCGCCGGTTACATCAACTACCTGCCCATCAACGGCGCCGTCATCGCTCCCCAGTTCGGGGATGCCAGGGCCGACCGCCATTGCCGGGATCTGCTGGCCCGCCTCTATCCGGGGCGCAAGATAGTGCAGATAGACATAGACCCGGTGGCGGCCGGGGGCGGCGGCATCCACTGCATCACCCTCCATCAACCTGCCTGATCTTACGCGCAGGCCGCCTCTGGCGGTGTGACGCAGGACAAGGGGCGCCTCGGCGCCCCTTGTCCTTGCTGGCGTTCCATGGCGCCTCGCTCAGATCCCCGTCATGCCGATCTCGTCGAGCTGGACGTGAGCGGGTTGGCGCAGGGTGTAGAGCACGGCCTCGGCCAGATCCTCCACCTGCAGCCAGCCGGGCTTGCGATCAGCGGCGCAAGCCGGGGGCGGCACCTGCACCAGGCCTGGGCAGAGGGTGTGGACCCGGACGCCCTGGTGTTGCACCTCTTCCCGCAGTGCCCGGGCGAACCCCAGCACCGCAAACTTGGCGGCGCAGTAGACGCTGGCCCTGGCATAGCCGTGCCTGGCGGCCTGGGAGGCGATGTTGATGACGGTGCCGTGGCGGTTTGCCAGCATGTCCGGCAGGCAGGCCCGGGTCAGCAGGAAGGTGCCCTTGGCACAGGTATCCATCACCCTGTCCCACTCCGATTCCGGCAGATCCTGCACCAGGTGGTCGCTGCCGACCCCGCTGTTGTTGATCAGCAGATCGACGGGGCCTAGCCGTTCCCGGATCCGGGCATGGCCGTCCCGCACCTGATCGCCGTCGCACACATCCAGCGCCAGTGCCATGACTCGCACTCCGTATCGCGCCTCCAGTCTGGCCGCTTCCTGCTCCAGCAGCCCCAGGCGGCGGGAAGCCAGGATCAGCTCCACCCCCTGGCTGGCCAGGGCCTCGGCGATGGCCAGTCCGATGCCGCTGGCGCCGCCGCTGATGAGGGCCCGTGTTGCTCTCAGTTCGTTCATCTTGTCTTCTCCTCCAATGGTGCAGGCATTGTGGCGGGCGCCTTCGGCAGGGAACAGGGGAGGGGAAGGAGTGATTCGAACCCTGGTTCGTGTTTTGGCGTTCCGGTTCGAACTTTGGTTCTAAACGCCGCGACCAGCCGTAGGTTCGATTAGCCATAAGGCGTAATCGGACGTTCGCGTAAATCAATTCTCCCGCTATAACAGCCATCCATATTTCCCTGCTGACAGATGCCGCTGATTCATGGACACACCGGACAGCGGCATCTCGATCGTCCGATTACACTTCGCTAATCGAACCAACATGGGACGGTAATAAACAAAAGAGCCGCCCTGGGGCGGCTCTTTGCATCGGGGATGAATGAATCGTCACGGCGCCTTGGGCGGCTCCACCAGAGCGGTTGCCGGTTGGTCATCTTCCTTGATCCAGGCATCCAGCAGGGTGTAGCCCACCGCCAACACCACGGGGCCGATGAAGAGACCGATGATCCCAAGTGCCAGCAGGCCGCCGATGACCCCCACCAGAATGAGGATCAGCGGCAGGTCGGCCCCGCGCTTGATGAGGAAGGGGCGCAGGAAGTTGTCCATGGTGCCCGCCAGCAGGGACCAGACCAGCAGGAAGGTGCCCCAGGTGGTGTCCCCGCTCCAGTAGAGGTAGCCGACGCTGGCCAGCAGCACCGGGAAGGGGCCTATCTGGGCGACGATCAGCAGGAACATCAGCACCACCAGCACCATGACATAGGGAATGCCGGCGATGAGCAGGCCCAGGCCCGCCACCGAGGATTGCACCAGGGCGGTCACCACCACCCCCATGGCGACGGCACGGATGGCCTGGGAGGCGAGCACCACCGCATTGTCACCGCGCTGGCCCGCCAGACGGTGGGCGAAGCGGCGAATGCCTTCTGCCGCCTTCTCTCCCGAGTGGTAGAGCAGGCCGCAGATGGCCACGGTCAGCAGGAAGTGGACGAACAGCAGGCCGAGGTTGCCCGCCTGGGCCGCCAGCCAGCGGGCGGTCTGGCCGAAGTAGGGGGCCAGCTTGGTGAACAGCACCTGGCCGCCGCTCGCGAGGATCTGCTGCCAGAAGTCGTAGAGTTTGTCGCCCACCAGGGGTACTTGCTGCAACCAGAGCAGCTCGGGGGGCGGGGATTGGCTGAGCTCGGTGCCCAGCTCGATGAGCATGGGGGCCTTCTCCGCCACGTTGGCCAGCGTCATAAAGAGGGGAATGACGAAGATGAGCAGCAAGATGCTGGTCATCAGCAACGCCGCCAGGGTGCGCTTGCCCCACAGCAGGCGCTGGGCCATCTGCATCAGGGGCCAGGTGGCGATGGTGATCATGGTGGACCACACCAGGGCGGGCAGGAAGGGGCGCAAGACCATGAAGCACGAGATGATGAGCAGGCTGAGGAACAGCAAGCCCAGAGTGATCTTGGCCAAATCCACTTTTTTCATATTCATGGCATTCCCTTAACGAGGGGTTGAGCGCCCGGTTCGGGCACCGTGACGGATAGCGGACAACGACCACCAGAGCCCGGCGCTGAGCCAGAACCCCAGGCAGCCAAAGAGCCACCCTTGTCCCGCGAGGATCAGCAGAGAGCTGCTGGTGAGCGCGGGCACCAGGAACAGGAGCCCTGCCACGACCAGCCCCCCTGCCAGGGTCAGCAGCGCGGCGGGCAGGGCGGGGGTGGGGCTCCGTTCGAGTGATAGCAGATTACCCGATACCAGCCCCAGGGTGAACATGGCAAGCCCGGCCAGGGCGGTGGACTGGGTGAGCCAGGCCGAGAGGGCGCTGGCGATGAGCAGCCCGGCCCAGGGGAGCGGGCGCGCCGCCAGCTTCGCCAGCGGGGCGCGCAGTGCCAGCAGCAGGGTCCCCAGGGCAAGGCCGGCCACCACATCCGAGAGGAAGTGGACCCCCAGCCAGACCCGGGCCAGCCCGGCCACGCCGGCCAGCAACAGGGCCAGCAGGGCCCCCTGCCAAACCCGCAGCGCCGGCAGCCAGCCAAGCAGCAGGCCCCAGTAGAGCAGGGTCGAGGCGGCGTGGCCGCTCGGCATGCCGAAGCCCTGGGCACTCTGGCGGGCCAGCTCGGGTTGCAGGTGGAAGGGCCTGGGCCAGCCGATGCCCGCCTTGAGCAGGTTCACCACCAGGGTGAGCAGCACCATGGCAAACAGCAGGTGGCGCAGCCTGGACCAGCCGAGCAGGGGCAGCAGCAAGGGCAGCAGCGCCAGCTGGAAGGGGGCCGAGCCCAGCAGATTGCCCGCCCTTGGCCAGAGCGCATCCGGCCCTAGCCACCGTTGCAGGCGCTGGATCAGCGGCAACTCGGCGAGGTGCAGCGCACTGGCCGCGTCGCTGAAATCCGTCACCCACAGCACCTGGCTCTCGGGCACCTCGGCCAGCCTCGGGGCTATCCAGTCGAGCTGCGCCGGGAAGCGACGCAGGTCAAGGGGCAGGTCGGCGGCCGCGATCAGCCTGGCGTTCAGGATCTCGCCACCGAGATCCGGGGCCTTGAGCAGGGAGACAAACCCCGTCCCTTGCTGGACCCGCAGGGGCTCCAGGGTCTGGCAGGCGAACACCCTGGCCCGTTGCCAGCGCCCCAGCTCGCCGGTGACGCGACCCTGCAGGCCGGTCTCCTCGAACAGCTCGCGCAGGGCCGCCAGCTCCGGAGTCTCCCCCCTGTCGATGTAACCGCCGCTCAGGCTGTAGCGCGAGGAGAGCCTGTCCTGCACCAGCAGGATCCCTTGCTGGTGGCGGATCACGCAGGCGGCCGCAGAGGGAGGGGATTCGGCGCGGGAGGCGGGCAGGGCACCGCCCAGCAACAGCAGCAGGCAGAAGACGACTCGAAACATGATGACACCCAGGGGCAAGGAGTGGGGACAAGGGTCACAGAAATCAGACGGCCGGGCAATGGCTTGCAGGGGGCACCGACCCTGTCGGGGACGCAAGGATTGCCGTCTGCGCGGGCAGTCCCTAGTATTGGCGGCTATTGTTCTTCTCATTCACTACATTGTGGGGCTCTTCATGCGACAGTTCGGTTTCTTTCTGGGGATTGCCATCGGCGTCATCCTGATACTGTTTGGCAGCATCGTCATCTTCCAGGCCCTGCCTGCGGCGCTGGACGTGCTGGAGATGCCGAGCCGGATCCCCTTCGTGCGCGAGGTGTACACCTGGCTGATGAGCAGCGCCAACGGGCTCACCGCCCAGCTGGAGCAGAACTTCCTGGAGGCCTTCCAGACGGTGCTCAAGCTGATCCTGCTCATCACCTTCATGTGGGTCTGCGTCAAGCTGGTCAACATGGGGGTGCTGATCATCCGGGCCGGCGTCGACCTTATCCGCACCGCCATCGAGCACAGCGAAGAGAAGGGTGCCAAGCCCACCGAGCAGGACCGCCATTTCTGATCTTCCCCTGCCACGGGTCAGATAAACAACAGGCCATCATGTGATGGCCTGTTTTTATGGTGGCATGACGCTTAAAAAAGTCAGTTAAGCAGTTTTTCCAGCTCCGCTTCGGCATCCGCTCTGGCCTGATCGCTCAGGGTGCCGGAGGTCGCTTCCCGCTTCTCGCCCTGTTGCTGCACCGCCTTGGCCGCTTGCTGCTGTGCACTGGTCGCGGCACTGATGGTCGCTGCGCTGCTGGCGGCCTGTTTGGCGGTGTCGCTCACCGCCTTTTCGGCTTGCTGCTGCGCCGTGGTTGCGGCACTGATGGTCGCTGCGCTGCTGACGGCCTGCTTGGCGCTGTCGCTCACCGCCTTGGCGGCTTGTTGCTGCGCCGTGGTTGCGGCACTGATGGTCGCTGCGCTGCTGACGGCCTGCTTGGCGCTGTCGCTCACCGCCTTGGCGGCTTGTTGCTGCGCTGTGGTTGCGGCACTGATGGTCGCTGCGCTGCTGACGGCCTGCTTGGCGCTGTCGCTCACCGCCTTGGCCGCTTGCTGCTGTGCGGTGGTGGCGGCACTGATGGTGGCTGCACTGCTGACGGCCTGCTTGGCGTTGTCGCTCGCTGCCTTGGCGGCTTGCTGCTGCGCCGTGGTGGCGGCACTGCTGGCAGCCTGCTTGGCGGTGTCACTCACCGCCTTGGTGGCTTGCTGCTGCGCTGTGGTCGCGGCACTGATGGCGGCGGCGCTGCTGACGGCCTGCTTGGCGGTGTCACTCACCGCCTTGGTGGCTTGCTGCTGCGCTGTGGTGGCGGCACTGATGGTGGCTGCGCTGCTGGCGGCCTGTTTGGCCGAGTCGCTCGCCGCCTTGGTCGCTTGTTGCTGCGCCGTGGTTGCGGCACTGCCGATCACCTGTCTGGTGGAGTCGGACAGGGCCTTGCTGGCGCTCTGTTGCAGTCCCCCCATCATGGTGCCCAGCAGAGAACTGCCAGCGCCCGTGAGCCCCTGACCGGCACCGGTCAGGGCCGTGGCGGCCGGGGTGGCCTGGGACTGCCAGCCCTGCATGGCGCTGGGCCAGGTCGGGGTGGCGGCCGTCAGGTTTTCCCCGAAGACCTGGGTCGCCCCGTCACCTTTTTGCACCATGACGGCGAGCTGGTTGGTGTCGGCGTTCCAGACCATGCCGGCCTGCTTGGCCACGTCCGGCACCGGGGCGTAGCGGGAGACCACGTAAAAGAGCGGCCCCTCCTGTTGCAGCTCGTCGGCGGTCTTGAGCAGCTGCATGGTGCTCTCGTAGTTGGGCCCCAGCATGGCGGTCATTCTGTCCTTGATCAGCGGCTGCTCGAACAGGTTGGCCTCGTTCGGATCGAAACCGACCAGCGGCTTGAGCAGGGCCCACATCAGCTGGCTGGTGGGGCTCATCATCAGCAGGGGGGCGACACAGGCGGACAACATCAGGCTCAGGCAGGCAGCCTTGAGCAACGGCATGATACGCATTGACAACATATCCAGTTAATTACCTGATTATTAAGGGTTATTCATTACCGCACCCCGGCGATGCCGGTGGGGGCCCACGGCAGAACCCTGACAGGCCTTTGCGGGCGCAGGCAGGCTATCATATTGCTTCCGGAATGCCAGATGAGCCGACATTTATTGGTCAAGTCGAGGGCTCTGCTGGTCGCTTTACACTTTCACACCCCCGTGACAGGAATTCCCATGATCCGTTGTGCAGGTTGTCTGCTGGCCCTTGGCTGGCTCTTCCCCGCGTTGGCCGCCCCGGCGTCCAACACCCTCAGCCACTCGGTGGGCACCGAGCTGGTGCTGCCCCTTGGTTCGCTGCCCGAGCGGGTGTGCTGGTATCAGGATCAGAAATACTCCCAGGGGGCCCGCATCCAGCAGGGGGAGCTCTGGCTGGAGTGCGCGCCGCAACAGGCGATGGAGACCAATGGTCCCCTGATCTGGCGAGAGGTGACGACGCCGTCACAGAGTGGTGAACCAGAGGGCAACCAGCGGACGATCCGGGTGGGCCAGTGAGCCTTTTCTTGATCCAGCTACAGACACGGGCGTGATCTCTATCGCATAATGCGGCTCTTTCTTCTCTTGACTGGGATCTAAGCAATGGCTCGTCGCTCTTCCAATGCACAACGTCGTCGCAGTAGCTGGTGGTACAAACGCTTGTTGGCAAGGGAGCGGGAAGAGCGCGAAGCGCGTTCCGTCCGGGATTGATACCGCATTGAAAAACGGAGCCTCGGGCTCCGTTTTTATGGGTGACTAAACGTGCATTACCGCAGGCAGGTTTATTACCAGAGGTGGACAATGGTGCCGCTCTGCCAGTGCACAACGTCGTTGCAGCCGTGAGCTGGCGGTACCAACCCTTGTTGGCAAGGGCGCGGGAAGCGCGCGAGGGCGCTGCGTCCGGGATGGATACGGCATGGAAGAACGGAGCCTCGGGCTCCGTTTTTATTGGTGACTAAACGTGCATTACCGCAGGCAGGTTTATTACCAGAGGTGGACAATGGTGCCGCTCTGCCAGTGCATAACGTCGTTGCCGTCGTGAACTGGCGGTACAAACCCTTGTTGGCAAGGGAGCGGGAAGCGTGCGAGGGCGCTGCGTCCGGGATGGATACGGCATGGAAAAACGGAGCCTCGGGCTCCGTTTTTATTGGTGACTAAAAGTGCATTACCACAGACAGGTTTATTACCACAGGTGGATAATGATGCCGCTCTGCCAGTGCACAACGTCGTTGCCGCCGTGAGTTGGCGGTACCAACCCTTGTTGGCAAGGGAGGGAAGCGCGAGGGCGCTGCTTCCGGGATGGATACGGCATGGAAAAACGGAGCCCTGGGCTGCGTTTTTCATTCATCAAGACCGTCATGCGAGAACGGGGGCCATCAGGCCCCCGTTTTGCTTTTGCAGAGGTTGGCTGCCTGCGACTCAGCGCTGCAGAGCGGCCAGGGCCAGCTCGACCCGTTTGGCGTACTCGGGGTCGGCCTGCTCGAAGTGCCTGAGCTGGGCCGCGACGATGGCGTCATCCTCCACATTGATGAGGGAGCGGGCCAGGTTGGCGGCGAGGCGGGCGCGCTGTCCCTCGTCCATCAGGCGGAAGAGATCCCCCGGCTGGCTGTAGTAGTCGCTGTCGTAGTCACGAAAATCGTAGTGCAGGGCAGCCCCTTCCAGACTCAGGGCCGGTTCGTGCTGCTCGCTCGGCTGCTGGGTGCCGAAGCGGTTTGGCTGGTAGTTGGGGCTGGCGCCACCGTTGCTGTCCGCCCGCATGGCGCCGTCGCGGTGGGCACCGTGGTGGAACGGGCAGCGCGGGGCGTTGACCGGCAGCAGGCCGTGGTTGACGCCGAGGCGATAGCGCTGGGTGTCACCGTAGGAGAAGAGCCGCCCCTGCAGCATGCGATCCGGCGAGAAGCCGATGCCGGGCACCACGTTGGCCGGGGTGAAGGCGGCCTGCTCCACGTGGGCGAAGTAGTTGTCCGGGTTCTGGTTGAGCTCCAGCACGCCCACCGGGATGAGCGGGTAGTCCTTGTGGGGCCACACCTTGGTGAGGTCGAACGGGTGGATCGAGTAGGTCTGGGCTTCGGCCTCTGGCATCACCTGCACATAGACCTTCCAGCGCGGGAAGTCCCCCCGCTCGATGGCGTTGAACAGATCCGCCTGGCTGGTCTCTCTGTCCTGACCGACGGCGGTGGCCGCCTCTTCATCGGTGTAGAAGCGGTGGCCCTGCTCGGTCTTGAAGTGGAACTTGACCCAGAAGCGCTCGTTGGCCGAGTTGATGAAGCTGAAGGTGTGGCTGCCGTAGCCGTTCATCTCCCGCAGGCTCTTGGGAATGCCGCGATCACTGAAGAGGATGGTGACCTGATGCAGGGATTCCGGGTGGCGTGACCAGAAGTCCCAGGCGGCGGTGGCGCTGCGCAGGTTGGTGCGCGGATCCCGCTTCTGGGTGTGGATGAAGTCGGGAAATTTCAGGGGGTCGCGGATGAAAAAGACCGGGGTGTTGTTGCCCACCAGATCCCAGTTGCCCTGCTCGGTGTAGAACTTGAGGGCGAAGCCGCGCACATCGCGCTCGGCGTCGGCGGCGCCCTTCTCACCGGCCACGGTGGAGAAGCGCAGGAACACCGGGGTCTGCTTGCCGACGGCGTTGAACAGGTCGGCCTTGCTGAAGGCGCTGATGTCGTGGGTCACGGTGAAGGTGCCGTAGGCGCCCGAGCCTTTGGCGTGCACCACCCGCTCGGGAATGCGCTCGCGGTCGAAGTGGGCGAGTTTCTCCATCAACCAGATGTCTTGCATCAGGACGGGGCCGCGGGGGCCGGCGGTGAGGCTGTTGTTGTTGTCGACGACGGGGGCGCCGTTGGCGCTGCGCAGGGTCTTGTCGGTCATGGCGGGTCTCCTTGTGATGAGTCGCCAGACTAGGGGAAGTGGGGGATCGGCTCCAATGGAGTGTGCCTAACCCTTTGATTGGTTTCGCTGATGGGAGTGGAAACAGACGCCAGCCTTGCGGCAAGATGGGATTCAGCCAATCAGGAGGTCTCATGTCCATCACCATTCGCCGCGCCGGGCCGGAAGATGCCGCCGCCCTGCGGGATCTTCACGCCATGCCCCATGCCCAGGCGGGCACCCTGCAACTTCCCTTCCCCTCCCTGCAGCAGTGGGAGCAGAAGCTGACCCCGCGGGATGGCATCTACAGCCTGCTGGCGGAGTGCGAGGGGGAGGTGGCGGGCGCGCTGGTCCTGATGGTGGAGCCGGCCCCCCGTCGCCGCCACGTGGCGAGCATCGGCATGGCGGTACACGATGACTGGGCCGGGCGCGGGGTGGGCACCGCCCTGATGCAGGCTGCGCTGGATCTGGCGGACAACTGGCTCGGCTTGACGCGGGTGGAGCTGACGGTCTGGGCCGACAATCAGGCGGCCCTGGCCCTCTATCGCAAGGCGGGCTTTGTGGAGGAGGGCGTTGCCCGGGATTACGGCCTGCGTCATGGGGTGCTGGTGGATGCCCTCTACATGGCCAGGGTGCGCCGATGATCGACTATCGCGAGCGCCTGACGCCGGTGCTGCGGGCACTGGAGCAGGATCCGGATCTCTCCATCGAGGCGCTGGCGAGTCGCGCCTGCCTCTCCCTCTACCATTTCCACCGGGTGTTCACCGCCGTGGTGGGGGAGGCCCCCGGCGAGATGTGCCGCCGCCTGCGGATGCAGCGGGCGGCCTGGCAGCTCTGCTACACCGATGCCAGCGTCACCGCCATCGCTCTGGGGGCGGGACTTGGCAGCTCCCAGGCTTTCGCCAAGGCGTTTCGCCGTCACTATGGTTGCACCCCAGGGGCGTTTCGCCGCGACAAGGGCAAGAACGGACACCTGGATCGCAAGGAAGGACACGCATGGCAAGGGGCACTCCCTTATGCTGAAGGCCACTCATCAGCAAGGAGCAACACCATGAACACCGTCGAGATGGACGCCCGCACCCTGGCCTATATCCGCGTGACCGGCCCCTATGGCGAAGGGTATGACGCCGTTTGCCATCGCCTTCACCAGTGGGCCGCGCCCCGTGGCCTGGAAGGGGGAGAGTGGATCTTCATCTACCACGACAACCCCGAGGTGACGCCGCCGGCCCAGTGCCGCACCGACATCGGCATCAGCGTACCGGTGGGGACCCAGGGCTCGGGAGAGGTGGAAATTCAGCTCATCCCCGCCGGGCGCTACGCCCAGTCCCGCTATCTCATCACGGATCGCAGCCAGTACGGGGAGCGCTGGCAGGAGCACATCGGCGATATCGTCGCGGCCGGGCTCGCCTTTGGGGACGGCCCCTGCTTCGAGCTCTATCACAGCGTGAGCAATGACCCGCTGCGCGATGACGTGAGCTTCTGCTCCAGCGTGCGCTAGGCAGGCGGCAATAAAACGAGGCGCCCAAGGGCGCCTCGTTTTATTTGGGGTCCATGACCACCGCAGATATCAGGGCTGGCTGGGCACCTTGTTGCGGCGGGACTTCCACCACCAGCGCAGGCGGATCTGGGAGATGAGCATCCCCGCCAGCATCAGGGCACAGCCGACCACAGCCCGTTCGTCCAGATGTTCCCCCAGCAGCAAGACACCGCCGATGGCGGCGAACACCGTCTCCAGGCTGAGGATGATGGCGGCATGGGCCGGATGGGCACCGCGCTGCCCCACCACCTGCAGGGTATAGCCGATGCCGACCGAGACCAGACCGGCGTAGAGCAGCGCCTGCCAGCCCGCCACGGCACCACTCGCCGTCGGGGTCTCGATGACGAAGGCCGTGGCCAGGCTGAGCAGGCCGCACACCACGAATTGCACCCCGGCAAGGCGAATGGGGGCGACCCGGTTCGAGTAGTGATCCAGCACCAGCAGATGCACGGCCCAGAACAGGGCCCCGATCACTTGCAGCAGATCGCCGTAGCCGATGGTGAACTCCTCGGTGACGCTGAGGTAGTAAAGCCCGGCCATGGCGATTAGGGCGCCTACCCAGGTGTTGGCCCCGGTCTTGTGGCGCAGGGCCAGGCCGATGACGGGGACCAGAATGATGTAGAGGCCGGTGATGAAGCCCGCCTTGGCGGCCGTGGTGTAGAGCAGCCCCACCTGTTGCAGGGAGGCGGCGGAGAAGAGCACGGTGCCGGCGATGAGGCCCCCGGTCAGCAGCAGGCGGTGATCACCGGCAGGCTGGGGCGGCTGGCGTGACTTGAGCCACCACAAGAGCGGCAGCAGGGAGAGGGCGCCCAGCAGGAAGCGCAGGCCGTTGAAGGTGAAGGGCCCCATGTGATCCATCCCCAGACGCTGGGCAACGAAGCCCAGCCCCCAGATGGCGGCGGCCATCAATAACATCATGTTTGAACGCATACGGAATCATCCCTGAGAAAGAGTCTCGGCGGCACTCGGGCCCCGCCATTACGATACCTGCGAGAAGGGGCGTTTGTCGTCAGCCATTTGTTGCCGGGCGAGGGCAGGATCAGCGGCTGGCCAGCTTGGCGAGCAGGGGCAGCAGGGCGAGCAGCAGCAGGTTGCCCCTAAGGATCCAGATCACCCAGAACTGCTGCTGGGTGGAGACAAGGGGAGCCCGTCCCTGGCGCAAGGATCGGCGCCAGTGGTGGAACAGCCGGCTGGGATAGCCAAAGCTGATGGCCATCGCGAAGAACATCAGCAGCTTGGTGCGGTAACCCGGATTGGCAAGCAGGATGGCCGGTGGCTGGGGATGGGCGACCACCAGCAGCACGCCCGTGATGAAGATGAGCAGCAGGGCCAGGGCGGCCAGGCTGTCAGCCAGCAGCAGCTTGCGCACCTGCTCGATGGACATGCCGCGCCGGAACAGGAAATACTCCGAGGTGATGGCACCGGTCAGGGTGATCACGGCGCAGTAATGGAGGGCAGTCAGCAGTTCCGGTTTCAACATCCAGGCCAGTTCCTTCTCGTTGGCCACCTGATGCGCTTCCCTTTGGACGCCATCAGGTGGGGCTGATATTCTGACACTACACGATGTCAGGGGATAGCATGGAGTCAGGGTTGGATAAGCGAGCAGTCTCCAAAAAGACCTGGTCCCTGGTGGCACGGATGCGCCTGGGCCTGCTTCTGCTCTTCATTCCCGTCCTGATGCTGGGCGCCATCTACTACCTGCACATGGAGCGCAGCCTGCAGCGAGAGCTGCAACAGCGCCTGCTCGCCACCAATCACCAGTTGCGCCACGTCTTCATCGAGCCCTACCTGAACGAGATGGAGCGTCAGTTCTCCCTCATCTACGACCAGGTCAAGGTAGAGGACATCAGCGGCCCCCGTCTGCGCAACACCGACTCCTATCTCAGGGAGTGGCGCCTCTACAAGGGGGTGATGGCGGATCTCATCTACATCTATGTGGGCACCGCCGAGCGCCAGATGCTGATCTACCCCGAATGGCAGGCGGATGCGGACTTCGATCCCAGGGTGCGCCCCTGGTATCAGCTGGCCAGCCAGCATGTGGGCAAGATGGTCTGGACCGAACCCTACTACGACTACACCAACGGCACGCTGGTGATCGCCCTGGCGCGGGCCATCACCGACAAGGAGGGCAAGGTGCGGGGGGTCTTCGCGGTGGATGCCATCCTGGCCCCCTTCTCCGCCCAGCTGAACCGGCAGTGGAACAGCGGCTACCAGATGATCGTCAACCAGTCGGGCAAGGTGCTGGCCCACCCCGATCCCTCACAACTGCTCAAGCCCATGACCCACCCGACCTGGCTCTCCCGCTTCAGCGGGGAGGACGGCATCTTCCTGGATCAGGCGTCTCGCCAGTTCGTGGCCTACAGCCGTCTGCCGGACCACAACTGGGTGCTGATCAGCGTGTTGCCTGCCTCCAGCATCCAGGCGGTGGTGGCGAGCGCCTCCCTCAACGTGCTCGGGACCATCGTGCTGGCCAGCGTGCTCTACATGGTGCTGGCACTGATCTGGTCCCGTTATTTCAGGCGGATGCTGGACGAGATCTCCACCGTGATCCGGGCCAGCCGGACCCAGCCTGACGAGGTGCACCAGGGGGGGATGCGCGAGCTCAGGCACGTCTATGCCGAGCTGGCGGAGGTGAGCAAGGATTATCACGAGGTGCGCCAGCAGGCGAACCTCGACAAGCTGACCGGCCTTTACAACCGGCGCTTCTTCGACGAGCGGTTGAATCGGCTGCTGCTCGATCAGGACAGCTTCTGCCTGGCCATGATCGATCTGGACGGTTTCAAGCGGATCAATGACACCTATGGCCACCAGACCGGGGACGTGGTGCTCAAGCGGGTGGCCAGCTTTGGCGCCAAGCTGCTGGGGGATCATGGCTGGGTATGCCGCTATGGCGGGGAAGAGCTGGTGGTGCTGTTCGCCAATCCGGATATCCACTTCTGCCAGATGCTGCTGGAGCAGTACAGGATGGGGGTGGCCTCTCTGCACTGGCGTGAACCCGGTCTTGGGATCACCTTCAGCGGCGGCCTGGTGGCGAGTGCCCCCGGGCTTGGGGCCAGGAGCCTGCTGACCATGGTCGATGCCGAGGTCTATCGCGCCAAGGGTGACGGCAAGAATCGCATCTACATGGTGGATCCCCTGGCTCCCCGGGCCGACTCGCCCTCAGGGGATGGCATGTTGAGCAAAGAAGAGGCCTGAGGGCCTCTTCTTCATTGCGCGGATCAAGGGTGCAACTGCCAGGTCCAGAGGGGCCAGCCCAGCTCCTCGGCGCACTGGCGCAGGGCGGGGGCCGGATTGACCGCATGGGGATGGCTCACCGCCTGCAGCATGGGCAGATCGTTGTGGGAATCGCTGTAGCCAAAGCTCCCCTGCCAGAGGTGTTCCTTTCCGGCAAAGAGCTGGTTGATGCGGGCCACCTTGCCTTCGCGAAAACTCAGGGTGCCGCGGGTCTGGCCGGTCAGCATGCCGGCTTCCTCGTCGAGCAGGATGGCCACGCAGTGATCCATCCCCAGCATCTGCGCCATGGGGGCCACCAGATGCTCGCCGGAGGCGGAGATGAGCACCAGCTCGTCGCCACGCTGGCGGTGCCACTCGATGCGGGCCAGCCCCTCAGGGTAGAGGCGCTCCCGCAGCACCTGTTCGGCAAAGCGGGTGCAGAGGGAGTCGAGCCACTGGCGCGTCCTGCCTGCCAGCGGTTGCAGGGTGAAGGCCATGTACTGGTGCATGTCCATCTTGCCCTGATGGTAGAGGGACATCATGGCCTGCTCCTCGGCCACCATGCCCGCCGGGGCCAGCTCCTGGGCCACCATGTACGCCAGCCAGAGGCTGGCGGAATCCCCCGCTATCAGGGTCTCGTCCAGATCAAACAGTGCCAGGGCCATGGCTGCTCCTCGGGTTGGCTGCCAGCATCGGGGAACTGGCTGAAAAATGAATGGGATTCATGGCGTTATGCTACCTCACAGAGTTGATCCCGGGCCACCACCAGGGTCACGGCGCTGCCCACCGGCAGCAGATCGCCGGCACGGCGGTTGAGGCAATCCACCGTCAACAGCCCCGCCTCGCACTCCACCTGATAGCGGATGACGTTGCCGAGCAGCTGCTGCTGGCGAACGATGCCGGGCAGGCTGGGCTCGTGGCTGACCGCCCCGGCGGGCAGCAGGGTGATGGACTCCGGCCGCAGCGCCAGCTTGCCGCGAAAGCGCGGGCCGAACAGGGATTTGGCCTGCTCGCCACCCAGCAGGTTGTAGTTGCCGATAAAGCCCGCCACGAACTCGCTGACGGGACGGGTATAGATCTGCTCTGGCGTGCCGCTCTGCACGATGGAGCCCTTGTTCATCAGGAAGATCCTGTCCGACAGGGTCAACGCCTCCTCCTGATCGTGGGTCACGAAGATGGTGGTGAGCTCGAGGCGCTGCTGGATCGCGCGGATCTGCTGGCGCAGGCTGCGGCGGATGCGGGCATCCAGCGCCGAGAGCGGCTCATCCAGCAAGAGGATCCGCGGCTGCACCACCAGCGCCCGGGCCAGCGCCACCCGCTGGCGCTGGCCGCCGGAGAGCTCCGCCGGATAACGGCGCTCGAAACCGGTCAGCTCCACCAGCGCCAGCGCCTCCTGCACGCTGGCGGCGAGATCCCGCCCCGGCTGGGGCTTCATCTTGAGGCCGAAGGCGACGTTGTCCCACACCGTCATGTTGGGGAAGAGCGCATAGCTCTGGAACACCATGCCGATACCCCGCTTCTGGGGTTCCTGCCAGGTGATGTCCTCACCGGCCACCCGCACCTGACCACCATCCACCGGGGTGAGACCGGCCAGGGCCCGCAGCAGGGTGGACTTGCCACAGCCGGAGGGGCCGAGCAGGGTCACCAGCTCCCCCTTGCGGATGCCGAATTCAATCCCCTCGAACACCTTGGTGTCGCCGTAGGATTTGTGCAGTTGATTCACTTCTAGATGGAACATGTTGATTCACCGATGAAATCTGTTCGCTGCCCAGGTGAGCAGCAGGGTCAGCAGGAAGTAGCTCATCACCAGTGCGCTGGTGAAGTGGCCCGAGGTGGCACGCATGTTGTAGAGATAGACCTGCAGGGTCTCGTAACGGGTGCCCACCAGCATGTTGGCAAACACGAACTCGCCGAGCAGGAAGGAGAGCGAGAGAAACAGCGCCGCCAGCAGCCCCTTGTGCAGGCAGGGGATCACCACCAGCAGGAAGGCGCGGGCGCTGCTGGCCCCCAGCAGGTGGGCGGCATCCATCAGATCTTTCAGCGGCACCCCCTGCAGGCTGTTGGCCAGCGCCCGGTACATAAAGGGGAGCACCACGGTGAACCAGGTGCCGATCAGGATCCAGGGCGTACCGATAATGGGCAGGACGCCGTCGGCGTAAATCTGCAGCAAGCCCACCGAGGAGACCACGGGCGGCACCGCGAAGGGGAGCAGGATCAAGAGGTTCATCCAGGGATCCAGCCTTGGGAAGTAGTAGGCCACCACCAGCACGGTGGGCACCAGCACCAGGGTCCCCAGCAGCAGGGTGGCGAAACAGACCAGGAGGCTGCGGCCAAAGGCCGCCAGAAAGCGCGGGTCACCCCAGAGTTTGAGATACCAGTCGAGGGTGAAGCCGTCCGGCAGCAGGGTCGCCCCCCAGCGGGTGGAGATGGAGTAGAGAAAGGTGGCCAGCAGCGGCAGCAGCAGGGTGGCGACCAGCGCCCCCAGCACCCATCTGGGCCAGCGCGGCGTCAAATCATGCATGGGATTGCCCCTTGTTCACATAGCTCTTTTTCAGCAACCACTGGTTGGCGGCTGTCACCACCCCCAGCAGCACCATCAGGATCACCGCCAGCGCCGCCGCGAGATTCGGCTCGAGGAAGATGTCGCCGGAGACCAGACTGGCCACCCGGATGGTCACCAGATTGAAGTTGCCGGTGGTGAGAGCGTAGGCAGAGGCATAGGCCCCCACCGCGTTGGCAAACAGGATGATCAGGGTGCCGAGCAGCGCAGGCGTCAGCACCGGCAGCGCCACGTGCCACACATACTGCCCCCTGCTCGCCCCCAGCAGAGCGGCCGCCTGGGGCCACTCATCCTGCAGGGCGTCGAAGGCCGGATAGAGCAGCAGCAGGGCGAGGGGGATCTGGAAGTAGGTGTAAATCAGGATAAGGCCGCTGCCCGAGTAGAGGTTGAAGCCATCGATGAGGCCCCAGGATTTGAGCAGCAGGGTCACCGCGCCATTGATGCCGAGCACGATGATGAAGGCGAACGCCAGCGGCACGCCGCTGAAGTTGCCGGTCATGGTGACGAAGGCCAGCAGCACCCGTTTGACCCGCTCGCCGCTGTGGCGCAGCGCGGCTGCCCCCAAAGTGCCGATGGCAAGCCCCGCCAGACTGGCGATGCCGGCGATGCGCAGCGAGTTGCCGAAGGATTGCAGATAGAAGGGGGAGCCCAAAATCTCCCGGTAGTGGTCGAGACCCCAGCCATCGGGGGTCTGGACGCTGCCCACCAGCACCCACACCATGGGGGCGAGCTGGAACAGGATCATCAAGAGGACAAAGGGCAGCAGCACCAGGGCCGGCAGCCAGTGGCGGCGCACCCGGCGTGGCTTCACCTGTTGATCCGCGAGGATCTCGGTGGTGGCAGGCATCATCAGTGCACCTCGCGCATAAAGGCCGCCTTGAGCAGCGGGGGGGCTGCCGGCTTGTCGTGGGGAACTCCCAGCAGATCTGCCATCAGGGCGCAGAGCTGGGTCTGGTGGATCACGGCACCATCCGGCCAGCGTTCGACGAAGGCGTCGCCAAAGAGCCAGAGTGGCACGGAGCGCTCTTCCGGCAGGGTGCCGCCATGGCTCAGGTCGTTGTTCATGCCGTGATCCGAGGTGATCACCACCTGATACCCCTCTGCCAGCCACTGGGGCAGCAGCTCGGCCAGCAGGCTGTCCATGCGGCGCGCCTGATTGCGGTACTGGCGGGAATCGAGACCAAACTGGTGGCCCGCATCGTCCACTCCCATGGGGTGGATCAGCAGAAAATCGGGGTCGTACTGGCTGCGCAGCCACTCGCCGTCCATCAGCAGATGGCTGTCGGGGTAGCCGTCATCCCAGTAGAAGCAGCCGTGCTGGATGGGCAGTTGCTCATCGTGAGTGAAGCGATCGCGGGCCGCCAGCCAGGGGCTCTGGTTGTAGAGCTCGCTCACCCAGTGGTAGGCCGCCGCTGCGGTGCGTTTGCCCGCGGCCCGGGCCAGATGGAAGATGGAGTCGTGTTGGCTCAGGCGATTCACCCCGTTGTGGGTGATGCCGCTCGCCACCGGCGGCACGCCGGTCAGGATGCACTCGTAGAGAGGGCGGGAGAGGGAGGGCAGGGCGGCACTCAGGGTCGTATGCAGGCCGCGCTCTGCCTCCACCATGCCACAGAGGTAGCCCATGCAATGGGCTACCTCTGCTGCCAGGCCATCCACAAGTACCACTATCACCTTGTGTTGCACTGGCCGCTCCTTACTGCATGTTGATCATGACGGTTTCCTGCCACTGGCGCGGCAGGGCCTTGGAGCTCTGCTCCCAGGCGGCGTGATCCTGCACCGGCTTGGCGTTGGCATACTGCTCGGCCGGCAGCAGCTTGGCCTTGACGTCATCCGGCAAGGTCACGTTGCTGCGAATGGGGCGGGCGTAGCCACGGGCCAGGTTGATTTGACCGGCATCGGAGAGGATGTATTCCCGCGCCAACTTGGCGGCGTTGGGGTTCTTGGCCCACTTGTTGATGATGGTGGTGTAGCCGGCGATGACGGAGCCGTCGCTCGGGATCACCACATCAAACTTCTTGGGGTCGATCTGGTCGCGGTAGTTGAGGGCGTTGAAGTCCCACAGCACCCCCACTTCCACTTCGCCCTTCTCGATGTTGGCGATGGTCGGGTCGTTCAGCGACAGACGGCCCTGCTTGGCCAGCTTGCCGAACAGATCCAGGGCGGGCTTGAGATTCTTCTCGCTGCCACCGGTGGCATAGGCCGCCGCCAGCACGCCGTTGTTGGCCTGGGAGGCGACGCCCACGTCACCCAGGGTCACCTTGTAGTCGCCACCCAGCAGGGATTGCCAGCTGGTGGGGGCGGCCTTGACCAGATCCTTGTTGATCAGGAAGGCGATGGTGCCGGTATAGGCCAGCATCCAGTGGCCATCCGCATCCTTGGCCCAGTTGGGAATGTCGGCCCAGGTGGAGGGTTTGTAGGGCTGGGTGACACCCTGCTTGACCGCCACCGGGCCGAAGGCGCCGCCCACGTCACCGATGTCGGCGGTGGCATTGGCCTTCTCGGCGGCGAACTTGGCGATCTCCTGGGCGGAGCTCATGTCGGTATCCTGATGCTTGATGCCGTAGATGCTGCCGAGCTGCTGCCAGGTATCCTTCCAGTTGGCCCAGCTGTCCGGCATGCCGACGCTCTGGAGCTGGCCCTCACCGCGGGCGGCTTTTTCGAGATCCGCGATGTTCTCGGCGGCAAACAGCGGTTGACTGATGGCCACCAGGGCCAGTGCACTTGCGATCACGCTTTTCATCATCCCATCCCTCTGGACTAGGTCAGTTAAGGTTCGAGAGGGATGCTAGAGGGGAAATATGACGGTGGCGGGGCGTTTTGATGGCAGTTTCGTGACAATCGCCCTGTCATGGCGCTGTCATCAGGGGCGGTTACAACTCGGGGTCGACAACCTCTGGTCTACTCCAGTGGTGTGCAAACCCGAATGACCGACAGGGACGTGACAGTGACAGAGCGATTGAGTGAACAGGGGATGGCCGATGGCCGCACACCCTCCAAGTGCGAACAGATTTGCCGGACCCTGCGCCGCTATATCGGCAGCGGACACCTGGCGGCGGGGCAGCAGCTGCCCGCCGAACGGGCGCTGAGCGAGCGATTCGCCACCACCCGCATCACCATCAAGGAGGCGCTCTCCAGCCTCGAGGCGGACGGCCTCATCTACCGGGCCGAGCGGCGCGGCTGGTTCGTGGCGCCGCCTCGCCTCACCTACGATCCCGCCATCCACACCCACTTTCACCAGTGGATTGGCGAGCAGCAGCGCACCGCCGAGACCCGGGTGCTGGCTCATGGCAACCAGCTTGCCAGCAGCGAGTTGTGCCGCTGGATGGGTCTGGAACCCTTTACGCCGCTCTACGAAATCCGCCGCCAGCGGCTGATCGACGGTCGCCCTGTGCTCCACGTCAGCCATCACCTGCTGGCGAGCCGCTTCCCCGGCATCGCCTGCGCTCCCCTGGCCAGCTCCCTCACCGAGCTTTACCGACAGCGCTATGGCATAGGCCAGGGCTGGGCGAGCCTCGAGATCACCCCCTCGGCGGCCCGGGGAGAGATAGCCCGCGCCCTCAACCTGGCCCAGGGGAGCGCCGTGCTGCGGTTGGTGCGGGTCAATCATGACGAGGAGGGGAAGCTGGTGGATTGCGACATCGAGCACTGGCGACCGGATGCCATCCGCATCTGCCTGGATACCCGGGCACTGCAACCGCTCGCCACCGGCGCGCGGCAGGTGCAACTGGCAGAGTAGCGGCGTTCTGGCGACCTGACATGGCGGATCCCGCAGGATCCACCGGGATCAGTTGTCGATGTTGGGGATCAGATCGTCGAAGCTCTGGTAGCCGCAGTCCGCCAGTTGCAGCGACATGGTGTAGGTCTTGCTGCCCTCCCGC
This sequence comes from Aeromonas sp. R10-1, assembly GCF_040908465.1. Lineage (NCBI taxonomy): Bacteria > Pseudomonadati > Pseudomonadota > Gammaproteobacteria > Aeromonadales > Aeromonadaceae > Aeromonas > Aeromonas sp. R10-1. The sequence continues at coordinate 43,066 of NZ_JBFODT010000015.1, read as the reverse complement.
TGGCCGATGGCGGGGCGGTTGAGCTTGAGCTCCTGATGCCAGTACTCCTTCATGCGATCGATCAGCGCCATGGCCTCGCTCTCCCCCAGATGGAGCTGGCACAGCGCCATGTAGTTGTTGGGCCTGTGCATGTTCTCCACCAGATAGTCCCCCAGCACCGACATGGCCTGGCGCGCCTGCTGGCGGGCGAAACGGCTGTGCTGCTCGAAGCTGATGCGCTCGCTGATGAGGAAGTGGTAGCTGTTGTCGATGCCAAGCTGCAGGATGCCGAGCTTCTCCAGCTTGCGCAGATAGAGGTAGCAGGAGGCATCGGTCAGGCCGTACTCCCGCTTGAGATCGATAAGGGTCTTGTCGCGCCAGAAGATGTTGGCGAGAAAGGCATAGAGCCCCGGCTCCTTGTGAAACGCCTCGTCCTGCTCCTGGGTGAAGACGGCCCGGCGGCTCTGGGCATCCTGGGTCCGGTCCAGCAGCTCTTCGAAGGAGAGTCCCACCAGATGGCAGATCTCCAGCAGGGTGTCGAACGGCAGGGAGGGCTTGTTCATCATGCGCTTCACGGTGGCGATGGAAACCCCCATGGCTTCTGCCAGGGTCTGATAGCGGATCCCCTTGTCGGTCAGGGTTTTCTTCAGGGTGTCGAGGATATGATTGGCCAGTGTCTGGCTGTAGGTCATGCAACTATTCCTTTATCTGCATTTTTAGTCGTGTCAGAAATTGAGTGGTTTGTCTGTATCGGGCTCAAATTTTGACACCTAGAAAAACCAGAGGAGGGTAACCCGGTGATAATGGCGGAAATGGCCTGACCAGTTGTGGTGCAAGGTGGCAGAAAATGACACTCGGTGGTGCATATCCTTCAACCTTTCAACATTTTGCTGGTGATGCATATTACATCGCACATAATTCAACACGAATCGGATTCAATACCTTCCTGGTTGAGAAAACGATTGTTTGCTTCCAATTTAAGGGTTTTTTTAACCGCAAGGTTTTATTCTTTCCTGGCATTGAGCGGAACTCGCAAGAGGTCCGCTTTTTTTCTTTTCTCCGAATCTGAGCCCGTCGTCAAGAATGGGGCGCAGTTTTGGCACTTCCTGCGCCACCGACCCCGGAAGGCAGTCCTTTATTCCCCCTGACCGGCAAACAGCTTGGGGATCTCCCGCACCAGCCAGCTCTTGGCCTTGCCCATGGTGTCTCGCCGCCAGGCCAGCACGACCTGGATCTGGTGGCGATATTCGGGACTGATCACCTTGAGTCTGCCCGCCTTGATGTCCTCTTCAATCCAGCGTTGCGGCATGGTGCCGATGCCGAGCCCTGCCAGCAGGGCGTCCCGCTTCTCCCCCATGGTGCTGACGGTCAGGCGCGGCTGCTTGTCGAGCAGGCGGTAGGTGAGCACCGGCTTGCGCAGCGCCGTGTCGGCCACCGCGATGGCGCGATAGCGGCGCAGGGTCTCGTCCGCCAGGGGCTCGGGTTCCTGATGCAGGGGGTGATCGGGATGGGCGACGTAGAGCATCACCTCCTCCCTGAGCACCTGGTGCTTGATGCCGGTCATGGCGATATCGGCATTGAGAGAGGAGATGAGCAGGTCGGCGCGGCCATCTTCCAGGCACTCCCAACTGCCCGCCAGCACCTCGGCGCGAAACCTCAGCCGGGTATCGGTCTGTTCGGCCAGCCGATCCACCAGGGGGTAGAGAGCCTGTACCGGCATCAAGGCGTCGACGGCGATGGTGATGTCGGTCTCCCAGCCACGGGAGAGGGCCCGGGTCTCCCCCACCAGGTGCTCGGCCGCCTCCAGCAGCACCCGGCCTCGCTCCAGCAGCATGCGGCCCGCCGGGGTGAACTTGGTCCTGTGGCCGCTGCGGTCGAACAGCATGGCGTCCAGCTCGTCTTCCAGCTTTTGTACCGTGTAGCTCAGCGCCGAAGGCACCTTGCCCAGCTCGTCGGCCGCCGCCGCGAAGCTGCCACGACGGTCAATGGCGTCCAGCACCCGGATCGCCTCCAGGGTCAGCGCCCGCTCCTTGTTCGATTCCTTGGCCATATCCAACCTTCAATTTTTTTGAATGTGTTTACCAGATTATCTCGCTAACAACTTAGGGGAAGTCACTTTAATATTCAATCAACGCTTAGGCAGGAACGCCTGGCAGCCAAATAAAAGGTAGTTCCGGGCTGAGACATCCCCAAACACGATGTCTGATGTCAGCAAAAGAACAACATAGTATTTGAATGATCTCTTGCATGGATGCATTGATTCGGGCCCAAGGGGCCTTGGCAATGACATAAAACCCAAGAGAGTGAATGAACATGAAAAACGTAATCAAGATGCTGGCCGTTGCAGGCCTGATGACCGCAGGTGCCGCCCAGGCTTCCGTTCCCGCTGACTTCAATGCCGCCCCGGGCGTGCTGTTCGTCAACTGGAGCGCCACCGCCGCGATGGACGGCAAGGCCAACCCCATGCTGGAGGTGCGCGACGAGTCCGGTGATCTGCTGGCTTCCGTCCACGCCAACCTGATGGGCACCCAGCAGGTCGCCATCCCGAGCCGTACCCAGGGCAAGCTGACGGTGAGCCTGGGCAACGAAAGCAGCAGCTACCGCATCCCCTTCGGTCTGGGTGACGGTCGCCAGCGTTAATGAACCAACTTGGTCAGTGAGGAGCACACCATGATGAAATTGAGAGCCGCAGAAGCACGGGGCAAGGCCAACTTTGGCTGGCTGGATGCCCGTCACAGCTTCTCCTTCGGTCACTACTATGACCCGGAATGGATGGGACACTCTGCCCTGCGGGTCATCAATCAGGATCGGGTGGCGCCGGGTGGCGGTTTCGCGACCCACCCTCACGCCAACATGGAGATCCTCACCTGCGTGCTGCAAGGCACCATAGAGCACAAGGACAGCCTCGGCCACGCCGAGCAGATCCCGGCGGGGGATTTCCAGCTGATGAGCGCAGGGTCCGGCATCCGGCACAGCGAGTACAACCCCTCGCAGACCGAGCCGCTCTCCCTGCTGCAAATCTGGATCGAGCCGAATGAACACGGCACGACCCCGGGTTATCAGCAGAAGAAGATTGAAAACAAGCCCGGGATGACGCTGGTGGCGTCACCGGACGGCGAGGCGGGATCCTTCAGGATCCGCCAGCAGGCCCGCGTATGGCGGCTGCAGCTTGCCGAAGGGGAGACCCTCGAGTGGGCATTGCAAGGGCGTCATGGTTACCTGCACATGATTTCAGGGGAGCTGACCGGCAACGGTCTGGCTGCCCGACCCGGCGACGGGCTGCTCAGCCGCGACGAGTCGAGCTGGGTGCTCACCGCCTCCAGGGGGAGTGAAGCCCTGCTGTTTGACCTGCCTTGATAGAAAAATCTTGGCGAAATGAATGAGTTAACAATTAGCTTTTACACTGTAAATACCATGATGGTAAGCAAAGGAATATGACGATGGACAAGATGAAAGATGTGGCACTGCTGGTGGGTCGTGTACTGCTGGCGCTGATGTTCGTGATGGCTGGCTGGGGCAAGATCGGCGGTTACGCCGGTACCCAGGGTTATATGGAAGCCATGGGCGTGCCCGGGTTCATGCTGCCCCTGGTGATCCTGCTGGAGCTGGGTGGCGGTCTTGCCATCGTGCTGGGCCTGTTTACCCGCAGCCTCTCCGTGCTGCTGGCAGGTTTCACCCTGATGGCCGCCTTCATCTTCCACTATCAGCCTGCCGAGCAGATGCAGATGCTGATGTTCATGAAGAACGTCTCCGTGGCCGGTGGTTTCCTGGCCCTGGCGGCGGCCGGTGCAGGGGCTTTCAGCCTGGATGCCCGCCTCGGCAAGCACTGGTAATACCCTGACGTTTCAAGTTTTCCAACGCCTTTTGGCCGGTGCCCTGCACCGGCTTTTTTGTGCCCGCGCTCCGGGGATGTCATCGGTGTGACGGCGCGCAGTCCGGACGCCACAAGTGCCTTTTGCATCTTATCCCCCGATCCCCGACAATCCCGATTCGCGTGCCGTGACGGGAATGCCAGAGAATGTCCCCCCGCGCACCCCCTCTTCATGAAATTGGCGGGAGTCGTCCATGTTTACCCTCTACCACTCCAATCAGCTGGATCTGCTCAAGGAGCTGCTGGTGAGCCGCATCCGGCAGGCTCCGCTCTCCCACCCCTTCGATCGGGAGCAGATCCTGGTGCAGAGTCCCGGCATGGCCCAGTGGCTCAAGCTGGAGCTGGCCAAGGCGTTCGGCATCGCCGCCAACATCGACTTTCCCCTGCCCGCGAGTTTCATCTGGGAGATGTTCACCCGGGTGCTGGCGGACGTGCCGCGCCAGAGCCCCTACAACAAGGGGGCCATGAGCTGGCACCTGATGACCATTCTGCCCACCCTGCTCGGCAGACCCGCCTTTGCGCCCCTCGCGGCCTATCTGGGGGGCAGTGACGGGGCGGCGCCGGAGCAGGTGCGGCTCTGGCAGCTCTGCCAGAAGGTGGCGGATCTGTTCGACCAGTATCTGGTCTACCGGCCGGACTGGATCGCCCGCTGGGAAGAGGGGGAAGGATTGAGCCAGGAGCTGGCCGGAGTGAGCGGTCAGGATTGGCAGCCCGAACTCTGGCGCGAGCTGGTGGCCCGCACCCTGGCCCTCAGCCCCAGCGGCTACCACCGCGCCAACCTCTACGAGGCCTTCATCCACGAGCTGGAGCGCACCCGGGATCTGCCGGGCAGGCTGCCGCAACGGGTCTTCGTGTTCGGCATCTCGGCCCTGCCGCCCCGCTACGTGGAGGCCCTGCTGGCCCTCGGCAGCCGCCCCGAGGTGGAGGTACACCTGTTTGTGACCAACCCCTGCCGCTACTACTGGGGGGACTTGCTCGATCGCAAGACCCTGGCCCGCCTCGAAAACAAGCTCAAGCCCGGCACGGATCTCGAGACCCTGCAGGGCCCCGCCAATCCGTTGCTCGCCTCCATGGGCAAGCTGGGGCGCGACTACCTGCACCAGCTGATGGAGCTGGAGGTGCCGCAGATCGAGGCCTTCGTCGACATCGAGGATCGCGACGATGAGGGCAAGGTCACCTTGCTGCGGGCCATCCAGAAAGACGTGCTGGAGCTGGCGGAACGGGGGGCCGGCGAGTTTAGTCTCGATGCCAGCCACCACAAGAGCCCTGTCAGCCTGGATGACGGCACTTTGCAGATCCACGCCTGCCACGGCCCCATGCGGGAGCTCGAGGTGCTGCACGACCGGCTGCTGGCCCTGTTCGAGCAGGATCCCACCCTCACCCCCAAAGACGTGGTGGTGATGATGCCGGACGTCAACAGCTACGGCCCCTACATCCAGGCCGTCTTTGGCAAGGAGGGCGGCAAGGGGCGGGGCGGGGCCCGCGGCCAGATCCCCTTTGCGATCTCCGATCGGGCGGCGAGCCAGGAGAGCCCGCTGCTGCAAAGTTTCCTCGCCTTGCTCAGGCTGCCGAACGCCCGCTTCGGGGCGGGGGAGCTGCTCGCCATCCTGGAGGTGCCCGCCGTGCTGCGCCGCTTCGAGCTGGACGACGACGAGTTCAACGTGCTGCGGCGCTGGGTACAGGAGACCGGCATCCGCTGGGGGCTGGATGACGACTATCCCGAGCGCTTCGCGCTGCCGCGTCTGTCCGGCAACAGTTGGCTGTTCGGCCTGCGGCGCATGCTGCTGGGCTTTGCCATGGGGGACGGGGAGCCGGTAGCGGGGATCCTGCCTTATGCGGACATCGAGGGGCAGCAGGGGCTGATCCTCGGCAAGCTCGCCTGGTTCGTCGACTCCCTGGCGGAGTTTCTGCCCCGGCTGCAACAGGCGCAGCCGCTGGCCGAGTGGCACGCCTGCCTGCTGGCGCTGCTGGAGCGCTTCTACCTCGCCGACGAGGATGAAGAGCGCCAGCTCCAGCTCATTCGCAGCCAGCTCACCGACTGGCAGGCCCAGCTCGGCGAGGCCCGCTTCGAGCAGGCCATCAGTGCCGACCTGTTGCAGGACTACCTCGGCAGCGTGCTGGGGGAGTCCCGCTCCAGCCAGCGCTTCCTCGCCGGTCAGGTCAACTTCTGCACCCTGATGCCGATGCGCTCCATTCCCTTCCGCCAGGTCTGCCTGCTCGGCATGAACGACGGCGTCTACCCGCGCACCCTGCCCCCCATGGGCTTCGATCTGATGGCGGTGGCCTCGCGGCGCGGGGACCGATCCCGCCGGGATGACGACCGCTACCTCTTCCTCGAAGCGCTCCTCAGTGCCCAGCAGGGGCTCTACATCAGCTATCAGGGGTTCAGCGCCCAGGACAACAGCGAGAAGGTGCCCTCCGTGCTGCTGGCGGAGCTCATCGACTACGTGCGCCAGGGCTTCGTGCTGGCGGGGGATGAAGATCTCGACGACGACACCTCGGGCCAGCGGCTGCTCGAACACCTGATCGTGGCGCACCCCCTCACCCCCTACAGCCCGGCCTACTTTTACCCCGAACCCGGCTCCGGTCTCTTCACCTATGCCGCCGACTGGCTGCCGGCCCTGAGCCCGGAGCGGGGGGCCGCCAACTTCCAGAGCGGCGATCTGCCCCTGCCCGCGGAGTGGGGCAGGGAACAGGGGCTGGAGCTGGCGGAGCTGCTGCGCTTCTATCGCCAGCCCGCCAGGTACTTCCTCAACCGCCGCCTCAAGGTGTGGTTCGAGCTGGAGGAGGCGACCATCGAAGACAGCGAGCCCTTCGAGCTGGACGGCCTGCAGCACTATCAGCTCAAGGCGCTGCTGCTGGATGCCCATCTGACCGAAGGGAAGAGCGAGGCCCGTCGCCATCGGCTGCAACTCTCCGGCCTGCTGCCGCAAGGGTGGTTCGGCAGCCTGCTGCTGGAGGAGATCGACGGCGAGATGGGCAAGCTGGCGGCGCGGCTGCGTCCCTGGACGGGGGACAAACAGGCGGTGGAGATCGACATCGCCCTGGCCCAGGGGCAGCTTCAGGGCTGGATAGACACCCAGAAGGGACGAGCGCTGGTGGTCAAACCCGGCAGCTTCAACGGCAAGGATCTGCTGCTGGCCTGGATCCAGCACCTTTGCCTCTCATTGAGCAGCGCCCCCGGCGACACCCTGCTGTTCGATGCCAAACAGAGTCTGCGGCTGCCGAGGCTTGCGGCGGACGAGGCGCGGCCCAGGTTGGCGGCCCTGGTGGCCCTCTGGACCCAGGGGATGAAGCGGCCGCAGCCCTTCTTCCCGAGCACCGCCTGGGAGTGGCTCAGGGCGATCGAGAAGGATCCGGCAAAGCCGGAGGAGGCCGACAAGGCGGCGCTTGCCCGCTTCAACGGCGGCTACATGGTGACGGGAGAGGGGCAGGACGTCTATGTCGCCCGCTGCTTCCCGGAACTCGATGACGAGGTGCTGGCCCAGTTGCAGGGGCTGGCCCGTGAACACCTGACCCCGCTCCATCAGGCGCTGGAGGAGTTGCAATAATGGCTAACCCGCTCAATCCCCTGCGTTTTCCCCTCTATGGCGAGCGGCTGATCGAGGCCTCCGCCGGGACCGGCAAGACCTATACCATCGCGGGCCTCTATCTGCGCCTCTTGCTGGGCCACGGCCCGGTTATCGAACAAGCAGGCGAGGAGGGGGGAGACGCCGGTCAGCCCTGTGCCCACGAGCGGCCCCTGTCGGTGACCGAGATCCTGGTGGTGACCTTTACCGAGGCGGCCACCGCCGAACTGAGGGGGCGGATCCGCGCCCGCATCCACGAGGCGCGCCTCGCCTTTATGCGCGGTCACAGCACGGATACCCTGCTGGCCCAACTGCTGGTGGAGGTGGAGGATCACGATCTGGCGGCCCGTCGCCTGCTGGCCGCCGAGCGGCAGATGGACGAGGCGGCGGTCTTCACCATCCACGGCTTCTGCCAGCGGATGCTCAGGCAGAACGCCTTCGAGTCGGGCGCCCTCTTTGAAACCGAATTTTTGACCGACGACAGCCGGCTCCGGCTGCAGGCGGTGAGTGACTACTGGCGCGCCGAGTTCTATCCGGTGGATCAGCCCCTGGCCCGGGCGGTGCGAAGGCTCTGGCCGAGCCCCGCCGCCCTGCTGCGGGAGATGGGGAGCTGGCTCGACAACGACGAGCTGGAGATCCGCCCGGTGGCGGGGGACGAGACCCTGGCGGCGCGGCACAGCGTCGCCATGGCCCGCATCGGGGCGGTGAAAGCCGGGTGGCTGGCGCAGACGGACGAGATCCGCCGCCAGACCGAGGGGCAGATCAGCCGCTACACCGGCAAGAACTACGAGGGCTGGCTTGCCAAGATTGGCGATTGGGCGCAGGACGAGACCAGCGGCTACGTCCTGCCCAAGGAGCTGGAGCGCTTCGGCCAGCAGGTGCTGGAGGAGAACCTCAAGAAGGGGGGAGTGGTGCCCACCCTGCCGCTCTTTGGCGAGATAGACGCCCTGCTGGCGAGCCGACCCGGCATCCGGGATCTCGTCTTGCAGCGGGCGGCCAGGGTGGTGCGCAGCCGGATGCAGGAGAGCAAGCGCCAGGCCCATCAGCTCTCCTTCGACGATCTGCTGCGGGATCTCGACGGGGCGCTCGGCTCGGGCCTGGGGGAGCGGCTGTGCGAGCGCATCCGCGCCACCTACCGGGTCGCCATGATCGATGAATTCCAGGATACCGACCCCCAGCAGTACCGCATCTTCCATCGCCTTTACGGCGGTCACCAGGACACGGGGCTCCTGATGATCGGCGACCCCAAGCAGGCCATCTACGGCTTTCGTGGCGCGGACATCTTTACCTACATCCAGGCGCGGCGAAATGTGAGCGCCCACTACACCCTGGGGCGCAACTGGCGCTCAAGCCGCGCCCTGGTGGCGGCGGTCAACGGCCTGTTCGAGCGGGCGAAGGATCCCTTCATCTACGAGGCGGACATCCCCTTCCTGCCGGTGGAGGCGCAGGGCAAGAGCCGGGCACTGCTGATCGAGGGGCAGACCGCCCCCGTGCTGCACTGCTGGCAGCTCACCGGTCAGCCCACCTTCAACAAGGGGGAGTACCAGAGCAGGATGGCCCGCGCCACGGCGGCGGAGATCCATCGCCTGCTCACGCTGGCCAGGGAGGGCAAGGCGATGCTCGGCAGCGAGCCGGTCAGGGCCGGGGATATCGCCGTGCTGGTGCGCACCGGCGCCGAGGGCAAGCTGGTGCAGCAGGAGCTGGCGCGCCTTGCCATCGCCTCCGTCTATCTGTCGAACCGCGAGAGCGTGCTGGCCCAGGTGGAGGCGCGGGAGATCCTGCTGATCCTGCACGCCTGCCAGAACCCGAGCGATGAGCGAAGCCTTAGGGCAGCGCTCGCCACCGGCCTGTTCGATCTCGATGCCAGGGCCCTGGACGCGCTGGCCTCGGACGAGCGGGCCTGGGAGAGCGCGGTGCAGGAGTTCATGGGATACCGCGCGGTCTGGCATCGCCACGGGGTGCTGGCCATGCTGCGGGCCCTGATGCACGGGCGCAACCTCGCCGCCTCCCTGCTGGCGAGCCCCTACGGGGAGCGGCGGCTGACCAACTTCCTCCATCTCGGCGAGCTGCTGCAACAGGCGAGCGGCGAGCTGGACGGGGAGTACGCCCTGCTGCGCTGGCTCGGGGAGGCGGTGAGCCAGCCCAACGGCCAGGACGGGGAGCAGATACTTCGCCTGGAATCCGAGCGCAAGCTGGTGCAGATCGTCACCATCCACAAATCCAAGGGGCTGGAGTACCCGCTGGTCTTCCTGCCGTTCATTTGCAGCCACCGCGCCGCCGACACCCCCCTGTTCCACGAAACGGGGGAGGCGGGCAATCGCACCGTGCTCGATCTCACCGGTGCCGAGGCGTCCCTGGCCGAGGCCGACAAGGAGCGCCTCGCCGAAGACTTGCGCCTGCTCTACGTGGCCCTGACCCGGGGGGTCTATGCCACCTGGCTCGGGCTGGCGCCGGTGCGCTCCGGGGCGGGCAAGTCGGAGAAGACCGACCTGCACCGCACCGCCATCGGCTACCTGCTGCAAAAGGGGGAGGAGGGGGACGCCGGGACACTGGCGACCGCCCTCACCGACCTGGCCCAGGCCCTGCCGGGGGTGGCCGTCGGTGAGCCCTCGCTCACCCGCCCGGCCCCGCTGCCCGCCGAAGCGGAGAAACCGGGTGAGCCCAGCGTGCGCGCGTTCCAGGGGCAGCTTGAGCGGGACTGGTGGATCAGCTCCTACTCCGGGCTCGCGGCCCAGGGCAACGGCCACGGCAAGGGGGTGCTGGCCAACCCCGGCTTCGACGACGAGGTGGCCACCGAGGCTGCCGTCACCGTGCAGGAAGAGGAGGCGCCTGCCCCTTCCATCTTCACCTTCCCCAAGGGGGCGCGTCCCGGCACCCTGCTCCACAGCCTGTTCGAGACCATCGACTTCGAGCACGCGGGGGGTGAGTCGCTGGCACAGCACATCGCCGCCCTGCTGGCCCAGGAGGGGTTCGACGAAGGCTGGGCTCCCGTGCTGCAACAGCAGGTGGAGGCGGTGCTGGATACTCCCCTTGAGACCGGCCTTGGGGATCCGGTGCGGCTGCGGGATCTGGCCCCCGAGCGCAAACAGGTGGAGCTGGAGTTCTTCCTGCCCATGGGGCGGGTGACGGCACCGGCGCTGACCGCACTCTGCCAGCAGCATGACCCCCTGTCGCGGGGCGGCAAGCCGCTCGGTTTTGCCACCGTGCAGGGGATGCTCAAGGGCTTTATCGACCTGGTGTTCGAGTGGCAGGGGCGCTGGTATCTGCTCGACTACAAATCGAACCACCTTGGCATGAGCCCCGCCGATTACGGCCGCCCGGCCCTGGAGCGGGCCATGCGCGAGCATCGCTACGATCTGCAATACCAGCTCTATTCGCTGGCCCTGCACCGGCTGCTCGCCTTGCGGCTGCCGGGCTACGATTTCGACCGGCATTTTGGCGGGGTCTTCTATCTCTTCCTGCGCGGCATGCCCCAGGGGGGCATTTTCCATGCCAGGCCCAGCCGGGAACTGGTGCTGGGGCTGGACGAGTTGTTTAGTAAAGGTGTGACGTCTGACGATCATCGTTTAGAAAAATCGAACAAGGCAGAGGCATGAGGGGCGAGATGAAGGGCGAAACCATGATAGAGCGGCTGAAAGCCTTGGCGCTGGCGGGGCGCATCCGCCAGCTTGACCTGCAATTTGCCAGGCTGGTGGCCGACCTTGGCGGCAGCCCCGAGCTGGTGCTGGGGGCCGCGCTCGCCTGCCATGAGCTGGGGCGCGGCCATGTCTGCCTGCCGCTGGCGATGCTTGCTCAGGGCGGTGACGGGCAGGGATCCTCGCGCCCCTTCGGGCTGGATCCGGATCAGAGCCGGGATCTGCTGGCGGATCTCGCGGATCCTGCAAGCTGGCCCGCCCTCTTTGCGGCCAGCCCCCTGGTGGGGAGCGAACAGGAGGAGGGGGAGAGCCCCCGCTGGCCCCTGCGACTCTGGGGGGATCGCCTCTACCTCACCCGCTACCACGACTTTGAGCTGGGGGTGGCCCGCCACCTTAGCGCCTTGAGTGAACGGGCCGAATGGCCGGAGATTGCCCCGGCCCTGTCACGCCTCTTTGCCCGCGACTACGGCTTGGTGTTCGGGGCCCTGCTCAAGGCCCGCCTCGCACCGGATTTCTCCGTCCGCCACTTTGTGGAGAAGTACCTGGATCTGGTCTTCCCCCATGAGGTGGAGTGGCCCGCCGTGGAGACCCTGCTAAAGAGCGCCCAGGCGGCCAGCGAGCTGGAGCGGCTGGATACCCTGGTGCCCGAGGCGCTCTGCTGCAACGGCCAGAAGCTGGCGGCGGCCACGGCGGCGGCGCGCCCCTTCGCGGTCATCTCCGGCGGCCCCGGCACCGGCAAGACCACCACGGTGGCCAAGCTCCTCGCCATCCTGGTGGAGACCGGCCTGCAAGGGGGCAAGGCCCCGACGATCCGGCTGGTGGCCCCCACCGGCAAGGCGGCGGCGCGTCTGACCGAGAGTATCGGCGCTGCCCTGCAGGCCCTGGATCTGCCCCCCGAGTGGGTGGAGGCCATCCCCACCGAGGCGGGCACCCTGCACCGGCTGCTCGGGGTGATCCCCGGGCGCAGCCAGTTCCGCCATCACAGAGGCAACCCGCTGCACCTCGACCTGCTGGTGGTGGACGAGGCCTCCATGGTGGACCTGCCCATGATGGCGCGCCTGCTGGATGCGCTGCCGATCCATGCCCGCCTCATCCTGCTCGGCGACAAGGATCAGCTCGCCTCGGTGGAGGCGGGGGCCGTGCTCGGGGATATCTGCAGCTTTATCGAACAGGGCATCAGCCCCGCGCAGGCACACTGGCTCTCCCGCCAGACCGGCTATCGCCTGCAAGGCACGCCATCGGGGGCCAGCGTGCGCGACAGCCTCTGTTTGCTCTCCAAGAGCTGGCGCTTTGACCAGCATTCGGGCATCGGCCAGTTGGCGCGCGCTTGCAACAGCGGCGACGGGGCGGCGGTGGAGGAGGTCTGGGGCGCAGGATTTGGCGACATCCGCCTGCACCCCTGGGCGGGGGAGGCTTACAACGCCCTGATTGCCGAGGGGGTGGCCGGTTATGGCAGCTACCTCAAGGCGGCCCGGGCCGGCGAGGATCCGGCGGCGGTGTTCAAGGCGTTCAACGGCTTCCAGATCCTCTGCGCCCTGCGGGACGGCCCCTTCGGGGTGACGGGGCTCAACGAGCGGCTCGAACTGGCCCTCGCCAAGGCAGGGCTGATCCAGCGTGACGGCGACTGGTATGCGGGCCGCCCGGTGATGGTGGTGCGCAACGACCACGGGGTCGGCCTCTACAACGGCGACATGGGGCTCTGCCTGCCCGATGACACCGGCCGCCTCAAGGTGTGGTTCGAGCAGCCGGACGGCACCCTGCGGGCTTTGCTGCCCAGCCGGTTGCCCCCCCATGAGACGGTCTACGCCATGACCATCCACAAATCCCAGGGGTCGGAGTTTGCCCACACCGTACTGGTGCTGCCCGACAGCCCCAGCCTCCTGCTGACCCGCGAGCTGGTGTATACCGGCATTACCCGCGCCAAGGTGCGCCTCGATCTCTACGGCGATCGCGCCCTGCTGGCACAGGCGGTGCGGAAAAAGACCGAGCGGTATTCAGGATTGGCGGAGAGGTTGGGGGAGTGATTAATGGTGGCGGTGAAGGGACTTACCGCTGTTGGATGGGGCTCAGGGGGGATCACCCCTTAAAGCTGTGATCTGTGCTTTTTATAATAAAAAGAGTAGATTGGAACCGTAATTCAAACTTGAGGCAAGGTGTGCCAAGGGAAGTTTCCATGGTTCGATTTTTACAAAAACATCAGGAATGAAAATGGAAAAAATAGGCGTAGTGAAAAATCCACTTTCAGTTATTGCTATATTTGCCGGTATTGCTGAAATAAGTGGCACTGCTATCTTGCCATTTATTTCATCTGAGAATCAAAGTACATACATTTGGTTCTTGATGAGCTTTCCATTCGCTTTGATTATATTTTTCTTTGCCACGCTAAATTGGAATCATAAAGCTCTGTATGCTCCGTCAGATTACAATAGTGATGAATCTTTCTTGGAAAGTATACGTGCTTCAGCAGCAGCGAGGCCCGAAGTATCGGCACTGGAGGGAACTATTGAAAATAGTATCGACACTGCGCTTAAATCAGTTCTTTCCGAAAATGAAAGAGACCCTAGTGAGAGATCAAGAGTTGCAGATGCCATCAAGAAATCTATAAAAAATAGCTCATTCATAACAATTGATGCTCGTAGGATAACGGGAAATGAACAGAGCATTTTTGAGTTGCCATTTGTTGCTTTTCCGTCTCTAAATAGCTTAACGGATGAGGTTTACTTCCTTATTGATGAGTTTGTTGAACCTTTTGAATATGGTTATTCCTGGGTGCTTAGAAAGCCTGATAATGAAGAAATAATTAAAAACGCAAGAATGATTACAGGCACGGAAAGAGGAATTCCTTGTCCCGACACGAGAAGTTTGACAGAGGTGGGGATTGAGCCTGGCATGTCTTTACTGGTAACTCGGCCTTGATTTAATGATCTCATATGTTGGGCTTCGCAGGCTCAGCACCAACCTACCGATTTTATTGGTTGTGGCTGAGCGAAGCCCAACGTTTACCGCTAAATCTCTTTTTCCTAGCCCTCATCCCCAACCCTTCTCCTTCTTATTTAATAAACGGGAGAAGGGAGAAAATACGTCGTCCGATTACGCTTCGCTAATCGAACCTACGTGGCTGACTACTTTTACGTCAATTGAATCGCCATGGCTGGCGATTATATCCCCGGTGCCGCTTTATCCCCTCTCCCGTTGGGAGAGGGCAGGGTGAGGGGATCATTCAGGTAATTAGATAGTCAGCTCCAGCCGATTGCCTTCGGGATCGAGGAAGGTGCTCTCGTAATAGCCGTCGCCGGTCCAGCGGGGGCCGTCCAGGTGTTTCACCTCGGCGCCCTTGAGCAGCTTGAGGCGGGCTGTCATCTGGTCCACCGCATCCACGCTGCCGAGGGAGAAGGCGAGATGGGCCAGCCCCTGCAACGGGTGCGGCAGATGGAGATCCGCCGGGAACAGGATGGGGGTGTGCATCAGCTCCAGGCTGGCGCCCCCTTCGAAACGCACGAAGTAAGAGCTGAATTGTTTGCTCGGATTGTGGTAGCGCTCATTGGCCTGCCCGCCAAACAGGGAGCAGTAGAATGCCTTGAGTGCCTCCAGGTCCTGCGCCCAGATGGCGACGTGATGGATATGCATGGCTGGTCTCCTGTGACTCGATGCCCTTGATGCTATGCTGGGGCCTGTCCCTTCGACATGGCTGAGCCCGTCCTGATGATGTCTGAAACTGCCAATCTTGAAGTCATTGACGTCTCCCTCGACTGCCGCGAGCAGATCTGTTGCGACAGCCTGCTGCCGGCCCTCGCACAGGAGCAGGTGTGGCTGGCGGGCTATTCCCGTCTCAAGACCCGTTATCGCATTTCCCGCCGCTTTGCCGATGTGCACTGTTTTCTGCTGACTCTGGGGGGCGAGGGAGAGGTGCTGATCGGCGATCGTTTCGAGCGGTTGCAGGTCGGGGAGTGGGCCCTGATCCCGGCCGGGGAGCCGCTCTGCTATCAGCTTAGTGAGCAGCTTAGTGAACAGTTGAGTGAGCAGGTGAACGAGCCATTGGATCAGTCGTTGAACGAGACGGGCGAGTGGGAGCTGGTGTGGCTGCTGTTGCACAAGGATTCCCCCTGGGATGCCTTCGCCAGCCACCCCCGGCTCGGCTGTACCTCCCAGCAGGCCACCGTGCTGCGCACGATCGAGAACCTCTATGCGGAGCAGGAGCGCCATCAGGACCCGCTGCTCAGCGCGCTGCTGGTGGAGCAGCTCGGTTTCTACCTGCGCCGTCTGTTGCAAAAGGGAGAGGGACAGAGCCGCGGCGAGCGGCTGGCGCTGCGCCTCGAATTACTGCTCAAAGAGGCGCTGACCGAGCCTTGGGACATAGCCCGCATGGCCGGCGCCCTGCACTTCTCCGAGCGTCAGCTCCATCGACTCTGTCAGCAGCATTTCGCGCTGGCGCCCATGGCGCTGCTGCAACGGTTGCGGTTGCAGCGGGCGGCGCTCTTGCTGGCGAGCCGGGCCGATCCGGTGAAGCAGTTGGCCGAGCAGTGCGGCTTCAAGAACGAATACCACTTCTCCACCGCCTTCAAGCGCCAGCATGGGCTGGCGCCCAGTCACTATCGCCGGTTGCATCACCCCGCCTTCAAGGGGCGCTGAGGGCGCCCAAAAAAACGGGGCCCGGGGTTTCCCCCGGGCCCCGCAAGCAGATGGCGTGCTTAGATGCTGGATTTGACGCTGACGAACTCGGGGTAGGCATCGATGCCGCACTCGTGGACATCCACACCCATCATCTCTTCCTCTTCGCTGACCCGCAGGCCCATGGTGGCCTTGAGCAGGCTCCAGACCACGAGGGAGACGACAAAGACCCAGCCGAAGATGGTGGCAGCACCCAGCAACTGGGCACCGAAGGTGGCGCTCGTGTTGGAGAAGGGCACCACCATCAGGCCGAACAGGCCGCAGACGCCGTGTACCGAGATGGCACCGACCGGATCATCGATCTTCAGGCGATCGAAGGCGACGATGGCGTAGACCACCAGGGCACCGGCCAGGGCGCCGATCAGGCTGGCGAACAGCGGGCTGGGGGAGGCCGGATCGGCGGTGATGGCGACCAGACCGCCGAGGGCGCCGTTGAGGATCATGGTGAGATCCGCCTTGCCCCAGGTGAGCTTGCTGACCAGCAGGGCGCCGACCACACCGGCGGCCGCGGCGGCGTTGGTGTTGACGAACACGGTGCCGATGGCGGTGGCGTCAGCGGCGCTGGAGAGCGCCAGTTGGGAGCCACCGTTGAAGCCGAACCAGCCCATCCAGAGGATCAGGGTGCCCAGGGTCGCGAGCGGCAGGTTGGAGCCGGGGATGGGGTAGATCTCCCCTTGCTTGCCATATTTGCCGCGACGGGGGCCGAGCAGCAGCACGGCGGCCAGGGCAGCGGCAGCGCCCGCCATGTGGACGATGCCGGAGCCTGCGAAGTCGGAGAAGCCCGCCTCTTTCAGGAAGCCGCCGCCCCAGCTCCAGTAGCCTTCCACGGGGTAGATGAAGCCGGTCATCACCACGCAGAACAGCAGGAAGGACCAGAGCTTCATCCGTTCTGCCACCGCACCTGAGATGATGGAGGTGGCGGTGGCGACGAACACCACCTGGAAGAAGAAGTCGGAGTGCAGGGAGTGGCCCGCGTCGTCCGCCTGGCTGCCCATCAGGCTGCCAAAGCTCGGCAGCCAGCCGCCGGCGCTGTTGTCCACGTACATGATGTTGTAGCCGACCAGCAGGAACATGATGCAGGCGATGGCATAGAGCAGGATGTTCTTGGTCAGGATCTCGGTGGTGTTCTTGGCGCGGACCAGGCCGGCTTCGAGCATGGCGAACCCGGCGGCCATCCACATGACCAGCACGCCGGAGATCAGCAGGTAGAAGGTGTCGAGTGCATAGCGCAGCTCGCTGACGGATGTGATCAACTCTTCCATGTCGTATTCCTCAGTTCCAGTCGTATCAAAGGGCGTCTGCGTCGGTCTCGCCGGTGCGGATGCGCACGGCGGCCTGCAGGTCATAAACGAAGATCTTGCCGTCACCTATCTTGCCGGTGTGGGCGGCCTTGCTGATGGCTTCGATGATCTGCTCGACGTTGTCGGCCAGGGTGGCGATCTCCAGCTTTACCTTGGGCAGGAAATCCACCTGGTATTCGGCACCCCGGTACAGCTCGGTGTGCCCCTTCTGGCGGCCAAACCCCTTGACCTCGGAAACCGTCAGCCCCTCGACGCCGAGGCTGGCGATGGCTTCGCGCACGTCGTCGAGTTTGAACGGCTTGATGATGGCGGTGATTAATTTCATGCAATATCCCCAATCCTTGTGGTTCACCCAGATAAAGGCAAATATTGCGCCAGAAAAGTATTTTTCTTTTTATTCATGCACTTATTTATTAATCGCAACCCTGGTCAGCGAGGCTTGCCCAATATGGGCAGGGCTGCGCCAAAGGTGTGCACCGCCGTGGTGCAATCTGGCCGGCAGAAGAACGGAAGGGAGCGTGACGGCGCGCAAGACTCGAAAGTGTGCGGACTGCTACTGTTGTTCAACAAGAGGGCAACCTGGCCGATAACCCGTCATAACGGGGTGTCGAGGCCAGTCGCCCCCTTGAAGGCTCGACCGGCAGGCCCGGTTTTCCCGCCAGGTCAACAAGCGGATCCGTGGTGCCGAGTAGCAGAACAAGGAAGGTTTTCATGCTGCATGACAATGAGATGACAAGGCTACCGGCCCTCGACGAGGCCGTGATGAGCGGCATGCTGGAGGTCGTGAGCGACGGTCTCTGGGACTGGAATGCCAACACCGGCTATGTCCATCGCTATCCCGGTTGGTATCAGATGCTGGGGTATGAGCCCCACTCCCTCGACAACACTGTCTTCACCTGGGAGAACCTGATCCACCCGGACGATCTGGCGCAGGTCATGGAGAGCTTCGATGCCTGCCTGAGCGGGCGGGCGGCGGACTACCGGGCCGAATACCGCTGCCGTTGCCGTAACGGTGACTACCTCTGGGTGGCGGATTGTGGCCGCATCGTCGCACGCAACCCGGACGGCAGTGTCGCCAGGATGGTGGGGGCACACCGCAACATCCACGCCCAGCGGGAACTCTACGCCAGGCTGGAGCTGCAAAACCGCACCCTGGAGCAGCAGGTGGCGCAGCGTACCGCCGAACTGGAGCGGCTCAACCAGGCATTGCAGTTCCAGGTGGAGGAGAACCGCCGCCTGGCGGAGACGGATTCCCTGACCGGCGCGGCCAGCCGCTATCGGCTGGAGCAGGCGGTGCGGCTGGAGCATGAGCGCGCCAAGCGCTTCAAGGAGCCCTTTGCCGTGATCGCCATGGACGTGGACGACTTCAAGCAGATCAACGATCGCCATGGCCACGGGGTGGGGGACCAGACCCTGATCGATATCGTGCAGCTGACCCGGGGCTGCATCCGCGAGATCGATCTGCTGGCCCGCTGGGGGGGTGACGAGTTCATGCTGGTGCTTCCCAATACCCGGTTGCCCGACGCCCGGGTGGTGGCCGAAAAGCTGAGGCAGCGCCTGAGCCATGCCAGGGTCAAGGGGATCGAGCCCGTGACCTTGAGTTTCGGGTTGGTGGAGTCCGACCCCGACGAGCAGGTGTCCCACCTGATGGCACGGGTCGACAGAGCGCTCTACCGGGCCAAGCTGGCGGGCAAGGACCAGCTCAGCGGCTGACAAGGGCACTGGTCGGAGCCGCTACGGGGCTTTTCCCCCCCGAATACGGCTTGACCAAGGGATTTTCTTGACTCCAATTCATCCCGCTGGTTTCATGCGCGCTCTTTTCATTCTTGCGAGATGTATCTTCATGAAAAAGTCCTTGCTGATTGCCCTGACCGCCCTGCCTCTGGTTGCCCACGCCGGCCTGATGGATTCCCTGACCGACACAGTGACCAGCAGCGTCACCAGCACCGCCAAAGAGATGGCTGGCAACGCCATGGACACCGCTTCCAACGAAGCGATCAAGAAGGCCCTGGACATCAAGGAAGGCGGCTCCAACAAGCAGGCCATCAAGGACAAGCTGGGCGCCCCGGCCAGCACCAAGACCGACGCCGGTCTGGAAGTGTGGACCTATGACCTGGACGCTCTGAACAAGGCCTCCCCGCTGCTGGCCGAGACCACCAAGTCCCTGCTGAAAGACTCCGAAGTGGCCCAGAAGAACGTGGTCATCAAGTTCGAAGGCGAGACCGTGAAGACCCTGAACCTGGCCAACAAGGCCTGAGTCCTGACAAAGTGAATGAAAAAGGGGCCCGCGGGCCCCTTTTTGCTGCCTGGTGTTCAGGCTCACACCTTGAAGCGGTGTACCAGAGCCAGCAACTGGCGGTTGGACCCCAGCAGGGTGGCGGCGCTCTGCTCCGTGTTGCCACCGTTCTCCACCAGGAGGTTCAGCATGTCGCGAATGCTCACCATGTTGCGGTTGATCTCCTCGGTCACCCGGCTCTGCTCCTCGGCAGCGGTGGCGATCTGGCTGCTGAGATCGTGGATCTGCACCACGGCGTCGGCCATGGTGTCGAGGCCGCCGGTGACCTGCCCCGTGGTGTCGGCCGCCGCCTGGCAACTGCGCTTGGTCTGCTCCATGGCGACCACGGCCTCGGCGACCCCCTGGGTGAGCCGTGACAACATGCTGCCCACTTCGGCGGTGCTGTTCTGGGTGCGTGCCGCGAGGGCGCGCACCTCGTCGGCCACCACCGCGAAGCCCCGGCCCTGTTCACCGGCCCGGGCCGCCTCAATGGCGGCGTTGAGCGCCAGCAGGTTGGTCTGGGCGGCGATGCCGCCGATCACCCCGAGCACGCTGCCGATCTGCTGGGCATCTTCCTGCATCTCCAGCACCTTGGCGGCGGCGAGATCCACCTCGTCGATGAGGGCCACCACGCTGGCGGAGGCTGACCCCACCACCTTGCGGGAGCTGGCCGCCTGACCGTTGGCGGCCTCGGTGAAGCTGGCGGAGTCGTTGGCGTGGCGGGCAACGCTGTCGGCGGTGGAGCTGAGTTCGTTGAGGGCGGTGACGACCTGATCGGTTTCGCTGGCGTGTTCTCCCAGGATCCGCCTGGCCTGCCCGGTCTGTTGATCGAGCTGGGCCAGCTCGCGGGTGATGAGGTCGGTGGCGGCGGTCACCTGCACCATCATCTGTTGCAGGAAGGCGATGAAGCGGTTGACCGACAGGGCGATGTTGTCCAGCTCGTCATGCCCCTTGACCTGGATGCGGGCGGTCAGATCGGCGTCGCCGGCGCTGAGGGCGTCGATGTTGAGCTTGAGGGTCTGCAGGCGGCTGCCAAGCTGGCTGATGGCCAACACCATGAGCACGAACAGCAGCCCCGCCAGGGGGAGCTGGATGCTCGCCAGGGTGGCGAGCACATCCCGGCTGTCCTGGGTCAGGGTGCGGGTCGGCAGGGCGGCGGCCAGCAGCCAGGGGGTCCCTTCGATGGCCTCCATCAGCAGGGTCTGTTCCTCACCCTGATCCTGGAAGGTGGTGCGAAGCTGCCCCTTGCTCGCATCCTGGCCCAGCAGGCCGCTGATGGCGAGGGCGAAGGGATAGTCGGCGTGGGCGGAGAGGTTGCCGAGCACCACATCCCCGGTCAGACGGGCGTTGCGGCTCAGGATCTTGCCGTCAGCCTCGATGATCATCACCTGACCGCCGATCTCCTGCTCTTTCTTGGCCACCAGGTTGTTGAAGAAGCCCAGGGTGACGTCTATGGTCGACACCCCGTAGAGGGCGCCATCCTGGTAGATCCCCATGGCGCAGTTGGTTCTCGGCTGCTGGCTCGCGCCATCCTTGTAGGCGGCGGCCCAGGCACAGACGCCACGGGGCGCCTGCTGGCCAGCCTTGTGCCAGGGCTGATCGAAATAGTTGGGCGCCTCTGCCGAGTTCCAGTAGGTGTTGGGAATGAGGGCGTTGGACGCATCCCTGTGGAAGAATGTGCTGAACTTGGCGCGCCCCGCCTCCCGCTTGTCCGGCAGGGGCCAGATGCCGCCACCGAAGACCATGCCGTTGCCGTACTGGTCGATGAGGGCCGGGAGCTGGGCATCTATCTGCTCGCTCGGCAGTTGTGCCACCAGCTGGGTGATGCTTCGCGACTGGGTCTGGACCCCGTTGAGCTGGTCACGGATGTCGGTCGCTATCTCGCCGACTCGCAGCGCCACGTTCTCCTCCCCTGCCTTTTGCAGGGCGGGGGTGATCCAGATCTGGATGCCGATCACCGTCAGGGCGCACACCAGCGCCATGAAGCCCAGAAAAACGGCGGTATAGCGCCCCTTGATTGTGCCCAGATTCCATCCCATAACGACTCCTGTCCACTGTGTCCGGGATCGTGCCCGCGTCTGTTGTGTGAGGGACCATTATGATTTATTTCGAAAGTGAAACGTTTGTTATCGCTCACATAACATGATGCGGCCAGGCAGGAAAAGGTGAAAAAACTGGGGGGTGGAGACAAAAAAAGGGTGGCTTGCGCCACCCTGTCGTTTTCGCCGGTGTCGGGGCAGTGCCCTGCCGGATCACGGGTCTGCTTCGGCAAACCGCTTCATTACGTCGACTGACTGGTTTGCTTCTGCGAACTGCTTGATCATCTCGACTTACTGGTCTGCTTCGGCAAACGGCTTCATCACTTCGACTTACTGGTTTGCTTCTGCGAACTGCTTCATCACTTCGACTTACTGATTTGCTTCTGCGAACTGCTTCATCACCTCGGCGTGCTTGATCATGCCGTCGGCACGCAGACCGAGGTTCTTCACGAACTCCGCCTTCTTGGCCGGATCTTCAATCTTGTCGTAGCGCTGTTGCAGATGGGCCTGGATCTGTTCCGGGGTCATGTTCTTCATGCGGGCCATCTTGTCGTGGCGGCCGCCATGATGCTTGCCGCCCATCATGCCGGTACCGTCCATGGGGCAACCGGTCGCCGTGGCCTGGGTCGGTTGCGCGGTGGAGACCGCCTCGCTGGCGGCATAGGCGCCCAGCGGCAGGCCGAGGATCAGGGTGGCGGTCAGCAGGGTCTTGGTCAGCTTTTTCATGGGTAACTCCTGTCGGATGTGTACGGGTAGAGGCTCTTTCGCCTTGGTATCCAGTAAACACCGTGGAAGTGTCTGAAATTTGCCAGTAGAGGCCTATTTTGTAGCAGAGTGTGGCACAGGGGCGTGCTGGCACACTTTGACACAACCCGCCCGGTTGATTTTCGTATAATCGCCCCAGCCCGATAACGGAGAGATGATGATGAACCAAGGCAGCCCTCATATTCTGGTGGTCGATGACCACAGCGAGATCCGCGATCTGCTCAAGCGCTTTCTGGAGCAGCACGGCATGCGCGTCAGTTGTGCCCGGGATGGCAAGGAGATGAAGCGGCTGCTGGATGAGCGGGAGTTCGACCTGCTGGTGCTGGATCTGATGATGCCGGGGGAGGATGGCCTCACCCTGTGCCGCGAGCTCAGGGTCAAATCCCGCCTGCCGATCATCATGCTTACCGCCATGGGGGAGGAGACGGACCGCATCATCGGCCTGGAGATGGGGGCGGACGACTACCTCTCCAAGCCGTTCAACCCGCGGGAGCTGCTGGCCCGCATCAAGGCGGTGATGCGCCGTACCCAGGCGGAGAGCCTGCCCGTGCCGGAGACCCTGACCCGGGATCTGCGCTTCGATCGCTGGCTGCTCGACGTCAATCGCCGTGAGCTGGTGGACGAGGAGGGGGTGGGGATGAGCCTCTCCACCGCCGAGTTCGATCTGCTCAAGGTGTTTCTGGAGCGGCCCCAGCGGGTGCTGAGCCGGGATCAGTTGCTGGATCTGGCCCGTGGCCGGGAGGCGGTGGCCTTCGATCGCGCCATCGATACCCTGGTGAGCCGACTGCGGCGCAAGCTGGAGCGGGATCCCAAGAATCCCGAGCTCATCAAGACCATCTGGGGTGGCGGTTACCTGTTCGCCGCCGACGTGACCCAGGAGTGAGGCCGACATGATCAAGCGCGTCTTCGCCAGGCTGCTGCCCAAGGGGTTGACCGGCCAGATAGTGCTGGTGGCCCTGGCGGGGCTGGTGCTGATCCAGTTGCTCAGTATCCAGATCTACCGCTCGGACAGGGAAGAGGCCCTCGGTTACGTCAACAGCCGCAACGCCATGCAGCGGATCATCTCCGTGGTGCGCCTGCTCTCCCTCTCTCCTCCTTCCCTCTATCACGAGATCCTCAAGGCGAGCCGCAGCGAGACCCTGCTGCTACGTCTGGCCGACGAGCCGTTGCAGCCGGACAACCGCAGCCCCCGCTTCGAGAAGCTGGTGCGGGCCAAGCTCGGCTATCCATCCTCCCTGGCGGTGGAGATCAGCGCCGAGCTGAAGCAGGACATCCAGCGCAGCCGGGCCTGGCAGCACCACAACCGCATGATGAAGGATCGCAACGGCATGCCGCCGCCCCAGGACATGCGGCTCTACGGCTCCATCGAACTGCCCAACGGCGGCTGGCTTCAGTTCAGCTCCCTGGTGGACAAGGAGACGGCGAGCTGGTCCTGGCAGACCACCCTCAACCTGCTGCTGGTGGCGAGCCTGGTGATCGGCCTGATGATCTGGCTGTTCCGCCGGGCGACCCATCCCCTCAAGCAACTGGCGGCCAACGCCGACAGGCTGGGGCGTGGTGAGGACATCGAGCCCCTGCGCGAGGAGGGGCCCACCGAGATCCGCGAGTCCATCCAGGCCTTCAACCGGATGCACACCCGGCTCGATCGCTTCGTGCAGGACAGAACCCGGATGCTGGCCGCCATCTCCCACGACCTGCGCACCCCCATCACCAGCCTGCGGCTGCGCAGCGAGTTTCTGGCGGACGGGGAAGACAAGGATCGCTTCCAGCAGACCTTGCAGCAGATGGAGCAGATGCTGGCGGCGACCCTGAGCTTTGCCCGGGAGGAGGGGCAGCAGGAGGCGACCCGAGAGCTGGATCTGGTCAGCCTGCTGGAGAGTCTGTGTGACGACTATGCCGACATGGGCCAGCCCGTCACCTGCCTGGCCGAGGGCAAGCAGGTTTACGCCTGCCGGGCCAATACCCTGCGCCGGGTACTGCAAAACCTCATCGGCAACGCCATCAAGTACGCAGGGGGTGCCGAGGTTTCGCTGGTGCGCGGTGACGGCGAGTTGCTGATCCTGGTTCGCGATCAGGGACCGGGGATTGCGGAGAGCCAGCTGGAGGAGGTGTTCAAGCCCTTCGTGCGCCTGGATGAAGCCCGCAACACCGAGTCTGGCAGCGTGGGACTGGGGCTCGCCATCGCCCGCACCCTGGTGCACCAGCACGGCGGTGAGCTCAGCCTTCACAATCGCGAGGAGGGGGGGCTGGAGGCGCGGATCAGCCTGCCCCTGTAAGGAACCTGACCAGGAAATGGGGCACCACCAGGGTGCCCTTTTTGCTGCCCGTGGCGAGAGGGAAGCAGGGCAACAGGTCGGCCACCCGGAAACGGGCAACAAAAAACCCGCCGAAGCGGGTTTTTTCAATTCTTGCTGAGGCGCTGCCGATAAACGGAAGGCGGCTCGGGCGTGAATTACAGGCCAGTAACGTTGGCAGCAGCCGGGCCTTTCTGGCCTTGCTCGATGGTGAACTCAACGCGCTGACCTTCTTCCAGGGTTTTGAAACCGTTGGACTGGATGGCGGAGAAGTGAACGAACACGTCTTTGCTGCCGTCAGCCGGGGAGATGAAACCGAAGCCTTTCTCGGCGTTGAAGAACTTTACGGTACCAGTCATTTTGTTGGACATGATAATTTCCTTGAATAGTGATTAGTGAAACGCCATTAGGGTGGCAATCCATGATTTTTCGTCAGAAATACGTATGGGGAGCACTAAAGAAGGAGAATTATCTGGCAAGAATTATCGTGGATAACTGCCTGCACAAATCACTGCTTTAAGATGACTGCCTAACATAATCAGGTCTGAACTACCGAACCATCGAAAACGATTAGAACACGCACATCCCGTCATGGCAATCTTTATCTTGGTATTCATTTCTGACGGTGATGGCTGGATCGGCGTTTTATCCGGATGTGCGTCTGCTGCCAGGCGCCTCCTGCTGCCCTTTTCAGGGGAATGACATCACGCTCTGCCAGCCGCTTTTTTTTCAGCAGAGTCTTCTGCGTGCATTCATGCTGCCGTTACCGTCTGCCACGGTATTTGTTGCTGACGGAATCGGACCAGTTGAAGGTGTCGGGCAGTACTTGGGCACTGGCTCGCTCCTTGGCTTTCTCCCGCGCCAGTGCGGATGCCGCCTTGGCGGCCTGGGCGCGATCGGCGGCGATCTTCTGGCGTCCTGCCTCGCGGATCTTGTTGCGCTCCCCGTTGGTCAGGGTGTGATCGGCATTGGCCTGGGCCTTTTGCACCAGCAGGGCAATCTCGGCTTTCTCGGCCTCGGTCAGATCTTTCATTTCCAGCTTCTTCATGACGCGCTCCTGCGATCGTTGAATGCCCACCCTAACACACATCCATCGGAGACAGGCTGACCATCCGTCCCCGGATGCCAAAAGTGTCGCCCGGTCGTCATTTCCGGGGGGAGCACGCTACGGGAATGCCTGGCTGACAGGCGTTGCCGGGAGGCTGGATCCCGGCGGAAGATTGGGAGTATGCTGAGGCCAGTGCGATCCCCGATCGTCACTGTTGGCGTACTGAAATCCACGATTCGGCTGACATGCTGGAACACCCGTTCCAACTGTCCAGGTAACCTTTTTGGAGTCTGATGATGAGCAACAAAGAACAGCATCACGGCAAAGATGCCAAGAAAAAACCGCAGATGTCACTGAAAGAGAAACGCGAAGCCAAACGTCAGAAAGCAGAGCTGAAAAACGGCAGCGCGATGAAGTAACGCTCCATCCACTGCGGCTCCCCGGAGCCGGTATCAAGCCAGTCCATCATGGGCTGGCTTTTTTGTCTCCGGCAGTAGAGGTGGTGCCATAGGCGGCAAAAATCCGCTCATAGCGCCCGTCCGCCTTCATCTTGGCGAGCTGTCTGTCGAACCATTGCCGGTGGCCCGCCTCGCGAAAGGCGAAGTGGTAGTGAGTCGGGGGGAAGAGGTCGTGCTGTCTGACCTTGTCCTTGGGATAGCGGTCGCCCTCCTGGTCATCCCCGAGCAACTGCGCCAGATAGTAGTAGAACACCCGCTGTTCCAGGATCACGGCATCGGTGCGCCCGAGCAGGAGCCGCTGTACCTGTCCCTCCTGCCTCGCCACCTCTTCATAACGGGGATTCTGGTCGACGATGTCGGAGAAGGTCGTTCCCAGGATCTGCCGTGCACGCTGGAAGGCACTGACGCGCAGGGTCTGCAAATCCTTCATGGTGTGGACTGCCGTCGGCGCCAGGGTAAAGACCCGGTTGTGGAAGGTGATCACCGGCTGTGAGAGGTAGGCGCTTTCCAGCATGCCGGGTTTGACGTTGATGATGGCGTCCAGCTTGCCTTCCTCCAGCATCCTGAAGGTGCGCTCCAGGGGAAGATAGACGACCTGCAGCTCATGGGGGCTGCCTGCGAAGGCCTCTCGCATGAGATCGAGTTCGATGCCCCTGTCTTCGTGGCTGATGACATAGGGAGGAATGGCAAAGCTGACTCCCACCCGCAGCGGCTCCGCGGCAAGGTGGCTGCCGAACATCAGCAGGGCGAGGCACAGCAGACGACTCAAGTGGTTCATGCAGGTTCCCGAAGGGAGAAATCGTCTCGATGATAGCCACAAGCCTGGACGAAGGGGACGTAAAGCGCGGGAAAGTGGCAGCAACATGGTCGTCGGGGGAGGTGAATGCGTCAGAAACAGGTAAAAAAAGGCCCTGATGAATCAGGGCCTGCCGCAGGGGATCAGAACGGAATATCGTCGTCGAAATCCATCGGCGGTTCGTTGTAGACCGGCGGGGCGGATTGCGGCTGCTGGGCCGGACGGCCGTAACCGCCTTGCGGTTGCATGTTCTGCTGCGGGGCAGCAGGACGTTGCATGTTCTGTTGCGGTGCAGCCTGTTGCGGCTGGCCCCAGTTGCCCTGGGATGACTGGCCGCCCATGCCCTGGCCACCGCCCTGCGGACGGCCACCCAGCATCTGCATCACACCGGTGAAGCTGTCGACCAGCACCTCGGTGGTGTAGCGCTCCTGGCCGCTCTGATCCTGCCATTTACGGGTCTGGAGCTTGCCTTCCACATAGACCTGGGAGCCCTTCTTCAGGTACTCGCCGGCCACTTCGGCCAGCTTGCCCATGAAGACGACACGGTGCCATTCGGTGCGCTCTTTCTGCTCACCGGTCTGCTTGTCGCGCCAGGTATCGGAGGTGGCCAGGGTGATGTTAGTCACGGCACCGCCGCTCGGCATGTAGCGCACTTCCGGGTCTTGCCCCAGGTTACCGATCAGAATGACTTTGTTGATGCCTCGACTGGCCATAATCTCTCTTCCACCCTTATGTATACCGGCCAGGCCAGATGCCTGGGCCCATTCAATAATGCGTTTGTTTGCAACGAGATGCGCGCCCTGGACGGGTGTCATCTCTCTTCAGTGTCCTGGCTGCGCCGGAGCTTGCCGGCAGAGGCGTCATGGATCGGCCGCAGCGTTTGGCCGCCATAGTACCAGTTGACGGGCATGAGCGCACATCTTCCCTGCCACTGTGGCGTCAATGGATCGCCACAGCCTGAGTAACTTACCCGAGGTAAGGTGCCACCAGCAAGGGGAGGCGGCTGGGGCAGGCTGCGTGAAGAGGGCGGAGCTGTTATGGTGCGCACCGGCACTACTTGACCCCCCAAATGGGGGGGGCGTGCTAGCCAATTGTATTGGCTGGAAAATTGCTGGGCTTCAAAGGAGCCACCGATGCGTCTAATACTTTTTTAATGCTGCAGCCGGGAGGGGGATTGGTACTCTTCCTTGCCAAAAAGCCCCGACTCGAATGTGCAAGGAAGTTCTCTTGATGACGCCCGACTCCCTCCTGGTGCTGATCACCGAAAATAACGCACAAGCCTCCCGTTTCCAGCGTCACCTCAGTGAAGAGCTTGGTCTGCCCATCTTGCTGGTGGGGGAGCTGAATGACCTGCCAGACGTTGCAGAGGGCACCCCCAAAACCTTGCTGCTGATCGATCTGGACTACCTCAAGTCGACCCAGCAGGAGCTTTGGAGCAATGCCATCTGCCAGCGCTTTGGCGAGGCCAGTGCCGTGTTGCTCAATGCCCCGACCAGCACCAACAAAGAGCTGCTGCTGATGTGGCCCCATACCAGCGGGCTCTTCTTTCGTCAGGACACGCTGGACAGGCTGGTCTTCGGTATCCGCAAGGTGTTGCAGGGGGAGTACTGGATCCCGCGCCACCTGCTCTGCGACCTGGTGGACTACTACCGCAAGGGGAGCGGGCAACCTCAGCGTCAGCAGACGCTGCTGACCGCCCGCGAGCAGGAGATTGTGCGTCACCTGATGACGGGGGCCTCCAACACCGAGATCGCCGACAGCCTGTTCGTGAGCGAACACACCGTCAAATCCCATCTCTACAACGTCTTCAAGAAGCTGAACGTCAAGAACCGGTTGCAGGCGGTGAGCTGGGCCAAGGAGTATCTCTGAGGAAGGGGTACGGAAGGAAAGACTGTCTATTCATCCAGTAGTCTCTATGCCATACTGGCCCGCTCTGGTTCCCGTATCGAGCGCGCAACAAGATGGAAAAAATCGTGATCCGGGGTGCCCGCACCCACAACCTCAAGAACATCAACCTGATCCTGCCACGTGACAAGCTGATCGTGGTCACCGGCCTGTCCGGTTCGGGCAAATCCTCCCTGGCGTTCGATACCCTCTATGCCGAGGGGCAGCGCCGCTATGTGGAATCGCTCTCCGCCTATGCCCGCCAGTTCCTCTCCCTGATGGAGAAGCCGGACGTGGACCACATCGAGGGGCTGTCGCCAGCCATCTCCATCGAGCAGAAGTCCACCTCCCACAACCCGCGCTCGACGGTTGGCACCATCACCGAGATTTACGACTACCTGCGGCTGCTGTTCGCCCGGGTCGGTGAGCCACGCTGCCCGACCCACGCCATTCCGCTCGCGGCCCAGACCATCAGCCAGATGGTGGATCAGGTGCTTGCCCAGCCCGAAGGCGCCAAGCTGATGCTGCTGGCCCCCGTGGTGCGCAACCGCAAGGGGGAGCACACCAAGCTGCTGGAGAACCTGGCGGCCCAGGGTTACATCCGCGCCCGCATCGACGGCGAGGTGTGCGATCTGTCGGATCCTCCTGCCCTGGAGCTGCACAAGAAGCACACCATCGAGGTGGTGGTGGATCGCTTCAAGGTGCGCGATGACCTGGCCCTGCGCCTGGCCGAATCGTTCGAAACGGCGTTGACTCTCTCCGGCGGCATCGTGCTGGTGGTGCCGATGGACGGGGAGGATGGGGTTGCCCCCATGACCTTCTCCGCCAACTTCGCCTGCCCCGAGTGCGGTTACTCCATGTCGGAGCTGGAGCCCCGGATCTTCTCCTTCAACAACCCGGCGGGGGCCTGCCCCACCTGTGACGGTCTCGGGGTGCAGCAGTATTTCGATCCCGCCAAGCTCATCCATGATCCGGGCCAGAGCCTGGCCGGCGGCGCCATCCGTGGTTGGGACAAGCGCAGCTTCTACTACTTCCAGATGCTCAAATCCCTGGCCGATCACTACAAGTTCGACCTGGAGACCCCCTGGGAGGATCTGCCGCTCAAGACCCAGGAGGTGATCCTGCGTGGTTCCGGGCGCACCGAGATCGAGTTCCGCTACATGAATGACCGCGGCGACGTGGTGGTGCGCAAGCACCCGTTCGAGGGGATCCTGCACAACATGGAGCGCCGCTACCGGGAGACCGAATCCAACGCGGTGCGGGAAGAGCTGGCCAAATACATCGCCAACAAGTCCTGTACCAGTTGCGGTGGCAGCCGACTGCGGGAAGAAGCCCGCCACGTCTTCGTGGACAATCGCAACCTGCCCGCCATCGCCGAGCAATCCATCGGCGATGCCCTGGCCTTCTTCGAAGGGTTGAACCTGTCCGGTCAGCGTGCCCAGATAGCGGACAAGATCCTCAAGGAAATCGTCGAGCGGCTCGGCTTCCTGGTGAACGTCGGCCTCAACTATCTGAGCCTGTCGCGCAGCGCCGAGACCCTCTCCGGTGGCGAGGCGCAGCGGATCCGGCTGGCCAGCCAGATCGGGGCTGGCCTGGTGGGGGTCATGTACGTGCTGGATGAGCCCTCCATCGGTCTGCATCAGCGTGACAACGAGCGGCTGCTCAAGACCCTGACTCACCTGCGTGATCTCGGCAACACCGTGATCGTGGTGGAGCACGATGAGGATGCCATTCGCCTCGCCGACCATGTGCTCGACATCGGTCCGGGGGCTGGCGTGCACGGCGGTGCCATCGTCGCCCAGGGGACGCCGGAGGAGATCATCGCGAACCCCGAGTCCCTGACCGGTGACTACCTCTCCGGGCGCAAGCAGATCGCCATCCCGGCCGAGCGCACCCCGCTCACCGGCAAGTGGCTGAAATTGAAAGGGGCGAGCGGCAACAACCTGCGCAACGTCAACCTGGATCTGCCCATCGGAGTGATGACCTGCGTCACCGGCGTCTCCGGTTCCGGCAAGTCGACTCTGATCAACGACACCCTGTTCCGCATCGCCCACCGCGAGCTCAACAAGGCCACCGAGTCCACACCTGCGCCCTATCGCAGCGTCGAGGGGCTGGAGCATCTGGACAAGGTGGTGGATATCGACCAGAGCCCCATCGGCCGCACCCCGCGCTCCAACCCTGCCACCTACACCGGCCTGTTCACCCCGATCCGCGAGCTGCTCTCCGGCACCCAGGAGGCGCGTTCCCGTGGCTACCAGCCGGGCCGCTTCTCCTTCAACGTGAAGGGGGGACGCTGCGAGGCGTGCCAGGGGGACGGGGTCATCAAGGTGGAGATGCACTTCCTGCCGGACGTCTACGTGCCGTGCGACGTCTGCAAGGGCAAGCGCTACAACCGCGAGACCCTGGAGGTGAAGTACAAGGGCAAGAACATCCACGAAATCCTCGAGATGACGGTGGAAGATGCCCGTGCCTTCTTCGATCCGGTGCCGGCGGTGGCGCGCAAGCTGCAGACCCTGATGGACGTGGGCCTCTCCTACATCCGGCTCGGTCAGTCCGCTACCACGCTCTCTGGCGGCGAGGCGCAGCGGGTCAAGCTGGCGCGGGAGCTCTCCAAGCGGGACACCGGCCAGACCCTCTACATCCTGGACGAACCGACCACGGGGCTGCACTTCCACGATATCCAGCAGTTGCTCAAGGTACTGCACCAACTGCGGGATCGGGGCAACACCATCGTCATCATCGAGCACAACCTGGACGTCATCAAAACCGCGGACTGGATCGTTGATCTGGGCCCGGAAGGGGGCGCTGGTGGTGGCCGCATCCTGGTGACGGGTACGCCTGAGGAGATGAGCCGTTGCAAGGAGTCCCACACGGCGCGCTTCCTCGCTCCTTTACTGGAGAAATAAGCGTCACTCGAGAAAAAGGGGCCAAGGCCCCTTTTTTGTTGGCCGGTGGGCGAGGTGCGCCGGTCTGGCGCCCGGCCAGGGATGAGAGGGAGAAAAGAGGGACTCGTCCGGCAAACTCAGTGTGTCAGCATCAGGAAGGCGAGGGCGAACAGGAAACCCAGCAGAATGAAGAGGAAGGAACCTATCCCCCAGATGGCGGCAAGAATGCCGAGAATTTTGTCTTTGCGTGTCTGTGGTTTCATAAAATTCAAATTACAGCGTGGTTACATCGCATTAATAAAATACGCCCCGGGGCATAATTAAACAACAATTGAAAGGTGATATGAAGGTGTTTAAGGTGTATTTAATTGGTATTTTACATTTCATGCTGATGCGGTAATTTAAGGCATCATCATGTATTTGAATGACTTTTTATTTTCATCTGCGGTTTGATTGTCCAATCAAAGCTGCCGTGTACATCTATCTATTTCTTGATAACTATTGAGCTAAATCAATAACCGGCCATTCACATCCTTTTATAGTTTTCGGGCTTGCAACATAGAAAGAAAACAAAAAAGGAATAATGTGATGAAAAAGATCCTTCCTCTGTTAATCGCAGCCGCTTTTGCTTCCCCCGTCGCCATGGCACATCAGGCCGGTGACATCCTGGTCCGTGGTGGCCTGGCGTTCGTCTCTCCCCAGACCAGCAGTGACAACGTGCTGGGGACGGGCGAGCTGGAGATCGACAGCAACATGCAGCTTGGCCTGACCCTCTCCTACATGTTGACGGACAACTGGGGTGTCGAGCTGCTGGCCGCGACCCCCTTCTCCCACTCGGTGTCGACTGCCGGCCTGGGTGAGGTCGCCAAGGTCAAACACCTGCCGCCGACCCTGATGGCGCAGTACTACTTCGGTGATGCCAACAGCAAGGTGCGCCCCTATGTGGGGGCCGGTATCAACTACACCACCTTCTTCGACGAGGAAGGGCGCGGAGCCCTGGCCGGGACGGATGTGAGCGTGGACTCCTCCTGGGGGATGGCGGGTCAGGTGGGCCTGGACATGGCGATCAATGACCGCTGGTTCGTCAACGCCTCCGCCTGGCTCATCGACATCGATACCGATGTGCATACCGCCGTGGGCACCATCAACACCTCCATCGATCCGGTGGCCTTCATGTTCGGCGTCGGCTACCGCTTCTGATGACAAACGTGGCCGATGCACGGCCATGACAACCAAGCATGTCTCTTTGGCCCGGCTCTGTTCGGGCCCTTTTCTGCCTGCCATGTCACGCCAACTGTGATCTGGCCCGCCATCGCGTCATGAACCGCTATTCCATTGCACCCCGCTGCCGATAACCTCGGCATTCACCCCTTTCCCCAACGAGTGAGGATGCCTCCATGGGTTTATCTATTGTGCAGCGGATCATCGCCGGCTTCGTGCTGATGCTGTTGTTGCTGGTTCTGCTCGGCTTCATCAGTATTCTGAAGATCCGGGGGATCAACGAGGGGCTCTCCCAGGTTTCTGATCGTGCCACCCCCCTGGTGATCGCAGTCGCCGGGCTCAAGGGCGCACTGCAGGACAGCAACCGCTGGGTGCTCACCTACAGAACCAGCGAGGAGGCGGCCCAGTTGCCGCAACTGGCCAGCCAGTTCAAGGCGCAGCAGGAGCGTTTCCTGGCCCAGAGCAAGGAGATGGCCCGGTTTGACGGGGTGGCCGAGGCGAGCGAGCGGTTTCGCCAGGTCGACGGGGCGACCCGCGAGTTCTACGGGTTGGCGGATCAGGTGCTGACCCAGCACGGTCAGTGGGTGGCCGCACTCGATCGGCGCCATGAACTGGAGCTGGCGTTCATCCGGCTGGAAGATACCTACCAGTGGGCCGCCGATCTGTTGCTGCAGCAGACCGCGAGCAAACGCTCCATGCGCAACAAGGCCGAACTCATCACCTCCGGCATTGCCCGGGATCTGAAAAACATCCGCCGGGCCGATGCCAAGACCGATCTCAATGAATTGGAGAAGGTGCTTGGCAAGGATATCGAGATGGCACGCAAACGGCTCGAACGGGTGCAGGTGCCCGATGACGTGAGGCAGCGTTTCATCGTCAACCTCGATCGGATGCAGGAGCTGGCCCTCGGCCCGAAAGGGTTGTTGGCGACCATGCGCAATGGCCAGCAACTGGCGGCCTCACTGCAGTCCCTGAACCAGCAACTCGACACCAGTCTGGTCAACAGCCTGGCGCTGCTGGACGAGATGGCCAAATCGGCGGGCAGCATTGCCAGCGCGAGCCGGGTCGGGGCGGATGACGCCGTCAGCAGCGCCAGCGCCTGGATCCTGATCGTGTCGGCCATCTCCGCGGCCGCCGCGCTCCTCATCGGTTACACCACGGCCCGCAGCATCCAGCGTCCGCTGCAACTCATCGATCGGGAGTTGGATCGCATGGCCACGGGTGACATGACCCGGCGCATCGACTACCAGAGCCGCTGCGAGTTTGGCAGCCTGACCCGCTCCATCAACACCCTGGCAGACAAGACTGGCGAACTGCTCGCCCAGATCAATGCCGGCTCGCGCCATCTGGTGGACGAGGCGAGCCGCGCCGCCGAGATAAGCGAGCGGGCCATGTCACGGGTACAGGATCAGAAAAGCCAGACCGATCAGGTGGCTGCCGCCATCACAGAGCTGGAGGTGAGTGCGACTGAGGTGGCGCGCTCCACCGACGGCACCAAGCGCGAGGTGGACCTGGCGGACGAAGAGGCCCGCGCCGGACGCAAACAAGTGGCGACTACGCGCCAGATCACCGAACAACTGGCGGGAGCCATGGAAGAGGCGGTCGGTATCACCCACAAGCTGGGGGAATTCAGCGACAACATCGGCAGCATCCTCGACGTGATCCGCAGCATCGCCGAGCAGACCAACCTGCTGGCGCTGAACGCGGCCATCGAGGCGGCCCGGGCGGGGGACGCCGGTCGCGGCTTCGCGGTGGTGGCGGACGAGGTGCGGGCACTGGCGAACCGGACCCAGACCTCGACCGAGGAGATCCAGGCCATGATCGAGAACCTGCAAAGTTCCAGCAAGCACGTGGTGGCCGTGATGGCACGCAGCCAGGAGCAGACCCAGGATTGCGTGGCCCAGACCCGGGTGATGGACGAGGCACTGCAATCCATTGCCGAGCGGATGAGTGCCATCAAGGCGATGGCGGATCAGGTGGCTCATGCCGCCCAGGAACAGATCTCCGTGAGTCAGGGGGTTGCCCGTCATGTCGCCGGCATTGCGGATGTGGCTTACGAGACCGAGCGGGAGGCGCGGGAATCGGCCAGCAGCAGTGAGGTGCTGGCGGATCTGGTCGCCAAGCAGCAGCAATTGATCGCCCATTTCAAGGTGTAGGAGGACTTATGGCTAACAAGTGGATCGGGGCCCTGAGTCTCCTGTTGTGTGGTCAGCTGATGGCCAGCGAGCTGGTGATAGAGAGCTGGCGCATTGATGACAAGGCCTTGTGGGAACAGAAGATCATTCCTGCTTTCGAGGCCGCCCACCCGGGTATTCAGGTGAAATTCAACGGGGTGCAGAACGTCGAGTACATGCCGACCCTCTGGGCCAGCCTCAAGGCGGGCAAGGCGGGGGATCTCATCACTTGTCGCCCGTTTGACGACTCCCTGGCCCTGTTCAAGGCGGGCCATCTGGTGGAGCTGAGCGAGATGGCGGGGATGGAGAACTTCCCGAGCTTTGCCCAATCCCCCTGGCAGACCGACAGTGGCGCCCAGACGTTCTGCGTACCCATGGCATCGGTGATTCATGGCTTCTTCTACAACAAGAAGATATTCAGTGAGCTGGGGCTGACGGTACCCCAGACCCGCGAGGCATTCTTCGCGGCCTTGGACAAGGTGAAGGCGGATGGTCGCTATGTTCCCCTCGCCGTGAGCGGCTCGGAGAGCTGGGTTGCCTCCGAGCTCGGTTTCCAGAACATAGGCCCCAACTACTGGAAGGGGGAGGATGGTCGATTGGCGCTGATCGGGGGCCAGGAGCGCTTCAACAACCCGCAATACGTCAAGGTGTTCGAGGAGCTGGCCCGCTGGCGTGACTACCTGGGGGAGGGGGGCGAGAGCCGCGACTACGCCACCACCAACGAGCTGTTCACCTCGGGCAAGGCTGCCTTCTATGCGGCGGGATCCTGGGAGATTGCCCCCTTCACCGGCAAGGTGGACTTCGGTGTCATGCGCCCGCCCGTGGCAAAGCAGGGGGATGGCTGTTTCTTCACCGATCACACCGATATCGGTATGGGGATGAATCCGGCCAGCAAGAACAAGGAGGCCGCCATGACCTTCCTGCAGTGGCTGACCACTCCCCAGTTTGCCGAGCTCTATACCAACTCGCTGCCCGGCTTCTTCTCGCTCTCCAACCACTTCTTTGAAGCCACCAATCCGGCGGCCAGAGAGATGATGGAGTGGCGGGATCAGTGCGATTCCACCATCCGGGTTGCCACCCAGATCCTCTCCCGCGGCACTCCCAAGCTCGGGGATGAACTGGCCGAGGTGAGCCAGCAGGTATTGCTGGGAACCGTGGCACCCAAGGCGGCGGCCGATCGCCTGGAACAGGGGTTGAAAGGGTGGTATGCCCCCCATCAGGGCAACCAGGGCAAGGGACAAGAGTGTCAGTGTGAGGCGAGCGTGCCTACCGTCCCTGTGTCGGGTGCCATCGGGACCGAACCTGCTGCGCCTGTGGTGCCGGATGGACAAGCGCCCTCCGGAGCAAGCGCGACCCAGCCTCCGTCAGCACCGGTGTCCGGAGCCGTCGCTCCAGCGCCTCCTGCCGAAGTGGAGGAGGCGCTCGCCAGCGAACTGGAGGGGGCACAGCCCTGATGGTTCACCATGCAAAACGGGAGGCCTTGGCCTCCCGTTTTGCATCTGCGTGATGACCTGTCATTCCCGTGGCCAGCGGCACAGGCTGCCGATACGGGCCACCGGCACGAAACCCAGAGTGCGATAGACCCGCTGGGCGTGATAGTGCTCGTCTGCCACTATGATGAGCGAACTGGCCCGTGCCAGTCCTTGGCGTGCGACCTGGCTCAGCAACAGACGACAAAGCCCCCGGTTTCGCCACTCTGCGTGCGTGCGCACCAGTTGAAAGCGTCCCAGGGTGCCGGTGAAGAAGAGTCCGCAGCTGGCAACCAGTTGATCCTGGTGCCATAACCCCCACCACTGTCCGAGCCCGTCATCGATCATGGCCTGATAGAGCTGGCGGCGTGACAAGAGATAGGGAAGATAGCGCTCCTCCGAATGGGCTGGATCCCGCTCTGCCAGCTCGAAGGCGAGCCACTGATCCCAGTCCGCCGCGGTGAACGGGCGAGCCGGGGCCATGTCGCTGCCGGTGGGGGCTTGCCACTCCATTGCACCCAGCGCCAGTACCACGCACTCCATGTATTGGTACCCCGCCGCCACGAACCCGGCGACCCGGCTGTTCTGGCCTGCGGTGAGGGGCCACTGGAAGGTGCGGTGGCGGATACGGGGATCCCAGCCAATCAGCCTGTCGAAACTGGCCTCGAGCCAGCCCTTGTCACGATCGCTTGGGGGGGTGGGCAGCAACAGGTAGTTGCCGAAGTAGTAGTCTGGAGAGCCCGGGGTGCGCACGGTCCAGAACGCATCATGATCCGTCACCTCGCCCTGATAGCGATCGAACAGCAGATCGGTGGCAAAACCGGGGTGATCTTCCATGATGGGGCTCCTGCAAACGCTTGAATTGCTTATCGGCAGGCGGGGAAAGAAGTTAAAAAAAGGCCGGGAAACCCGGCCAAACAATCACACGCAGATTCAGAACGTCCAGGACGATCCGCCCGCATCATAGCGTGCCTGACAGCATTTTGGGATGGGGTCGCTCATTACTTAGGTTGAATTGCAAAATAAAAAAATCGGCAATCCCCCTTGTCGCTGACAAATCGGTATTGACTTTGATCCGTTTTCTCATAAAGATAGAAAGACGTTTAGACGTCCAAACATCCGTTTTGGCGTGAAGGAATGGGTTGCAGGACAGGGAGAGAGCAGATGGGATTTCACAGCGCGCGTCAGGTTGAGGCACTCAACCAGAGTTTGGCGGATCTGGGTGGCGACATATCGGTCAGTTTCGAGTTTTTCCCGCCCAACAGCGAAGGGATGGAGAACACCCTCTGGCAGTCCATCGAGCGCCTGCAGGTGCTGGAGCCCAAATTCGTCTCTGTGACCTATGGCGCCAATTCGGGCACCCGGGACCGCACTCACAAGGTGATCAAGGACATCAAGGAGCGTACCGGCCTCATCGCCGCCCCGCACCTGACCTGTATCGATGCCAGCCGTGACGAGTTGCGCACCATTGCCCGTGACTACTGGAACAGCGGCATTCGCCACATCGTGGCCCTGCGCGGAGACTTGCCTCCCGGCCTCGACAAGCCTGACATGTATGCCACCGACCTGGTCGCCCTGCTCAAATCCGAAGCCGATTTCGATATCTCGGTCGCCGCCTATCCGGAAGGCCACCCCGAGGCTCGCAGTGCGCAATCCGACTTGCTGAACCTCAAGCGCAAGATAGATGCCGGTGCCAACCGGGCCATTACCCAGTTCTTCTTCGATGTGGAGACCTATCTGCGTTTTCGGGATCGCTGCGCCGCCATCGGTATCGATGCGGAGATCGTGCCGGGGATACTGCCGGTCTCCAACTACCAGACCCTGGCCAAGTTTGCTGGTTTCACCAATGTGAAAATCCCGCGCTGGATGCATCAGCGTTTCGAAGGGCTGGAAAACGATCAGATGACGCGCAACATGGTGGGAGCCAGCATTGCCATCGACCAGGTGCGTGTGCTGAGTCAGGAAGGGGTGAAGGATTTCCACTTCTATACCCTGAACCGCTCCGAGCTGACCTACGCCATCTGTCACACACTGGGTGTGAGGCCGAAAGGTCAGGCCTGATCCGCGGTTCTGATACAGAAAAGCCAATGAGTCTTCTCATTGGCTTTTTGTTTTGGGCGACAGTCAGGGCCGGGTTGGCTGGATCTCCCTGGGCTCGAGATCGATGACTGCATTGCCGGCGGCACCGGGATACTGGTGATAGCTCTGGTCCTGCTCCAGGGTATAGAAGGTGTCGAGGTAGTCGTCGTTGTTGGTCATCCAGGAGTCCGGGAGTGCCTTGACGATACGACCGCCGAGGTCGAGGAAGGGCAGGGCCTCGGGTACGCCGCCCGCAGTGAAGCCGAGTTTGAGTGCGTCAATCAGGAGGGCGCTCAGCTCCTTGTAATTGACGTTGTCATCCTGCTCCATCATGACCACGTCGACGGCTCCCCAGCGGTAGCGATCCCAATAGACCAGGATCTGGTTGGGGGTATAGTCGGTGTTGTCGTAGTCGAGATAGGGCATGTCGACGATATCCACCACGGGCTCATCCCTGCCAGGATTGACCCCGGCCACGACGGCATAGACCTCGGCGGCGCCCAGCAGCCAGGGCTCCTGATCATCGTTGAGCCTGATCTTCTTGAGAATGCTGGTCTTGAGGGGCGTGGTGTTGCTGGTGGCACGGGGCGTCACCTGCATGTCGGCGGCAGCCAGCGCCTTTCGCATCACCTTCAGGCCGGCATTCTTGGCTTTGACCGGATCGGCCTCCACCACCAGTACCGGCCGCGCCGGCGGCTGGTTCACATCGAGATAGATCGGGCTGCCGGCGCTGTCGAACGCCTCGATGGCGCTCCAGCTCTTTTCGTCACCACTTGGTATGTAGGCAACCAGTGGCTCAACCCCTTGTTGCAGTGCATCCGCCTGATCCGGATTGGCCAGCCGCAGTTGCATCAGCTCCCTGACCTCGCCATCCAGCCCTTGCCGACGGATGGCCGCCTGGTTGGCATCCCGAGCCTGGCGCTTCAGGCGCGGGCTGGCCTTTTGCAGCAGGTTGGGCAGCGGGCTCTGGTATTCCTGATTGTTCAGGAGTGGCAGCAGGTTCTTCTGCTGCAGCGCGAGCTGGCGTGCCAGCTCCCGATCGGTGTCGGCAGCCTGGGTCGTGGTGGCGCCCAGCAGTGCCAGTAACAAAATGACAGCCTGATTCCTCATCTTCGTTCTCCAGTATTGAGTCTGACAACGGCGCTTGTCGGGAAGGATCTGCGCCGTTTTCTCACTAGAAAGGAATAAGGTTCATATGTGAACGCTCTTCTCAGGATTATGTGCTGCGTCTCACTGGAGTCTCCCCAGATGGTCAGGTCAGGCGCGGAGCCGGTTGACTTGATGCAATGTCACTCCGATCAGCAATCCCCAGCAGGCAGACCCGACCCCGAGCAGGGTGATCCCCGAGGCAGTCACAAGGAAAGTCAGTAGCGCGGCTTCCCGCTCCTCGTCCTGCTGCAAGGCGCTGTGCAAGCTGCTGCCTATGGTACCGAGCAGCGCCAGCCCGGCCACGCAGGTGACCAGCACCGCAGGGAATGCGCTGAACAGGGCAACCACGGTGGCACCGAAACAGCCTGTGAGCAGGTAGAAACATCCAGCCCACACGGCAGCAGGCCAGCGTCGAGTGACATCGTGATCCACTTCCTTGCCCATGCAGATGGCTGCAGTGATGGCGGCCAGGTTGAAGGCATAGCCGCCAAACGGTGCCAGCAGCACGCCGATGAATCCGGTCCAGCCAATCAGGGAAGAAGTGGCCGGTTGATAGCCGTGGGCGCGCAGGATGGCAATGCCCGGCATGTTTTGCGAGGTCATGGTAACGAGAAAGAGCGGGAGTGCGATGCCGAGCAGGGCGTCGATGGAAAAGGCTGGCGAGATCCAGACCGGGGTGGAAAGTTGCCAGTGAACCTCGTTGAGTTGCAGCTCGCCCCTCAGGGTGCAGAGCTGCATGCCGGCCGCCAGGACCAGCACCATGGTGTAGCGGGGCCAGAGGTGGCGACCCAGCAAGAAAGCCAGTAGCAAGGTGCCAAGCAGCAGAGGATCTTGCGGTGCTACCTTGAAGAGATCCAGCCCGAACCTGAGCAAGACTCCGGCCAGCATGGCGGCCGCCAGGGGGGCGGGAATGTGACGCATCAGCCTGTCGAACCAGCCGCTGATGCCGCAGAGGGTGATCAGCAGTGAAGAGATGATGAAGGCGCCGATGGCCTCCGCCAGACTGAAGCTCCCCAGGTTGGTGATGAGCAGGGCGGCACCCGGGGT
This sequence comes from Aeromonas sp. R10-1, assembly GCF_040908465.1. NCBI lineage: Bacteria > Pseudomonadati > Pseudomonadota > Gammaproteobacteria > Aeromonadales > Aeromonadaceae > Aeromonas > Aeromonas sp. R10-1. The sequence goes on along the minus strand of NZ_JBFODT010000015.1, from coordinate 2,460 downwards.
AGACCAGGCCGTCAAGACAGGCATCCGGTAATAGAGGGAGAGGCCGATACAGCTGACCCCCATGCCGATACCCAGTGTCCATAACCAGGAAGAGACCTGGGCTGCATCGGCACCGGCGGCCGTGGCAGCCTGGATGATCAAGACGACAGAACTCGTGTAACCCACCAATACGGCGATGAGTCCCGCGACCATGTGGGGGAGGGCTAGGGGCATGGGAAACTTCCTTGTGGATGCTGATAGCTTGTGCGCTATTGCGTACAATGTGGTTTTGACTATAACGCTGTGCGTTATGGCGCACAATATGGCTCGAAGAAATCGGAGAACAGATGCAGGAGATGAGTCGCTATCTGGCCCAGCGATTGAAAGGGCTGCGCACTGAAAGAGGATGGAGCCTGGATATGGCCGCCCGTGAAACGGGGGTGAGCAAGGCCATGCTGGGACAGATCGAGCGAGGTGAATCCAGTCCGACGGTGGCAACATTGTGGAAGATTGCCACCGGTTTTCGGGTCTCTTTCTCCAGTTTCATTGAGCCGACACCAGAGGCGCAGGGAGAGACGGTATACCGTATTGCCGATGATATTCGACAGCAGCCGGCGGGAGAGGGGATGCAGGTTGCCCCGCTTTTCCCCTATGAGGCCCGCTTTGGTTTCGAGTTGTTCGAACTGACCCTGCTACCTGGCTACCAGCGGGAGTCAGAACCCCATGAACCCGGGGTGACCGAACATGTCATCGTCATCAGCGGTGTGATGGAGGTGCTGGTGGACGGGGCGTGGCGTTCCCTCGATCAGGGTGAGGCCGTCCGGTTTGCAGCGGATCGTCCCCATGGCTATCGCAATCTTGGGGTCGCTCCCGCCATCTTCCACAATCTGATCCACTATCCGGCCATGGCCACGCGATGACTAGCCGGGGCGGCCATCCGCTCTGGGACTGGTCAGCATGGGGGTATAGACCCAGACAAAGAGACCGTAGGCGGCAACCCAGCTCCATCCGCTGAGGTTCCATCCCGTGAGGGTGAGGTCTGGCCAAAAGAGGGGGAGCAAGACCCGCAACAGTGCGGACAGGATGACCAGTGCAAATGCCGCCGTGATCCTGCGTCCTATCTGCAGGGCTCTGCCACTGTGTCCGAGGGATACACGGGCTATCATCCCGAGGATCATGGCCCCCATGCTGCCCGCGCTGAACAGATGGCTGGCCAGTGACAAGGCAATCGGCCAGCCAGCCGTGCGTGCCGCCAGGGCGGTCAGCCCCAGTGGGATAAAGAGGTATGCCAGGTGAAGCGACCACAGCAGGGGCTGGGCCACCGTGGTTCCGGGTCGCCAGCGCAGCTGCCTGTAGAGGTGAGCCCCTGCCGCCACTATATATAGAGGGAACATCTGGATGCCGGTGACCCACTGTGTCGGGAGCACCAACCAGAGCAGCAGGATGAGCCACAGAGACGCGAGGGCAATGCGCTCCAGCCACGGCAGTGGGGGTGCTTTTTCCGCCCCAGTGCCTCTGGCGGTAAAGAAGGGAATGACACGTCCTCCCATGACGGCAATCAGGGTCGTGAAGAGGAGCACGGTTGCAAGCAGTATATGTTCCACCAATGGCCATTCGGTATGCCACCGCCAGCAAGCGGCATTGAGCAGGGTCAACACGAGAAGCAGGGGAACAAAAAAGAGATTGCGCCACTGGCGCGTTACTATGATGGGTCTGGCGAGGAACCACGTACAGAGGGGCAACCAGGCCAGGTCCATGACCATCAGAGTGACATTGCTTTCTCCAAACCAGGGGAGCAGGCCTCTCGGGATGGCCCACAATCCCACGACCAGTGCCAGCGGCCAACCGCGTACACCTGGGTGAGCGGTCCAGTTCTGGACGGCGGTAAGCAGAAAACCCGCCACTATGGCGGCACCAAAGCCGAACAGCATTTCATGTGCATGCCACCAGATGGGGTTGGCAATCCGGGGCAGAGCGAACCAGCCGTTGAGCTGCCCCAGCCAGCCGAGCATCGCCAAAGCCGAGAACAAGGCGCCAAACAGGAAGAAAGGCCGAAACCCGAGGCGGAACAGAGGAACGATTCTCTCCTCTTTGCGGCTATCCAGGATCTGGTGCATGAATGAAACCTTAATTGAACATTTGAAAAGCCAATTATAAAGTGGCTTTTCAAATGTTCAATTTAAATCCAATGACCGCCCGATAATGGTGGTGATGCGAACGAAATAGAACCGCTTTGCTGTATATCTGAGCGAACGGTTCTTTTCGGTGAAAAAGCCCTTGTCATCACGGCGCGGCTCCCTATAATGCGCCCCTACCAGCATGGCGGACTACGCCAACCTGATGAGCTCGCTTCCTTGTGAAGCCAGCGCCGAAAGAAAAGCGAAAACAACCGCTTGACTTTCGAAGTGAGGAGCGTAAGATGCGCCTCCTCAACGCGATAAGCGTGACGCTCTTTAACAATTTGAATCAAGCAATCTGTGT
>NZ_JBFODT010000014.1:0-139144 GCF_040908465.1 Aeromonas sp. R10-1 | reverse complement strand
GGCAGCATCTCGCCGGAGGCCAGGGAGTTGTACATCAGCGGCACGGCCTTGTTCAGGGCAACGGTGAACTTGAACGGCTTGTGGACACGCTGACCGGCAGGCTGACCGGATTGCGGATCGGTCGGCACGGTGACGACGTGCTGGAACTCTTGTACCAGCATCTCGTCTTCATGGCCCTGCACGAAGATGTTGCCGACGGAATCGGAGGTGAAAGCACCGGCAGTGATGTTGCCCTGGGTTTGACCTTCGATGCTGATATAACATGGAGTTGGCATGGAATTGCTCCTGATGGTTGAACGGTTATGACACTCGTCCGAATCCGTTAGCAGTGACCATGCCAAGACATTTTTTTGTTTTAAAACAATTAGTTGAATATAAAACCGATTCGCGCACCGGCGCCATGACGCAACAAGTTGCGCAATCAATGCATTTGCCCATTAAACCTTGCACATGCAGCATAAATGACTGGCATGAATGCAACATATTGCGCGTGGCGGAGTTTATCTCTACCTTCACGCTGTTTCCCCAAACCAGACCAGCGGAATCTCCGCTTCGCCTGCGAGCCCCCCATCACAGGCATGATCAGATTGTTGGCAACTAAAACAAAAGGGCCTGTCTCACGACGGCCCTTCTGTTTTAGTTGGCTGTATGGGCGGGATGATTCACCGCTGCGTGGCTCAGCCCTTCGGGACGGCCTGCAGCCGTTCATCCCGGCAAACTGCTCTGCTTGAACCCGACGAGGGCGCTCCCCCTTCCTCTTCCACATGAGCGGAAAATGCTTCCCCAAAGCAAAAAACCGACCATCTGGCCGGTTCTGACATCTGAGGATGGGTCGGGATTGACTCGCGCCGTCCCTGGCGCTCGCCCTGCGGACGGCCTCTGGCCGTCCATGCGGGCTATCCTGCCCGCCTCTCGAACCTGGGCCCGAACCGAGCCGCCCATCACCGGATAAAACAAAAGGCCCCGTCTTTCGACGGGGCCTTTTGTTTTATTTGGCGGTGAGGGAGGGATGATTCGCCACTGCGTGGCTCACCCCTTCGGGGCGGCCTGCGGCCGTTCATCGCTGCAAGCTGCTCTGCTCGAACCCGGCGAGGATTCTCACCCTCCCTCTTCGACATGAGCTGATAACGCTTCCCCAAAGCAAAAAACCGACCATCAGGTCGGTTTTTTGCAATTTGGCGGTGAGGGAGGGATTCGAACCCTCGATACGTTGCCGTATACACACTTTCCAGGCGTGCTCCTTCAGCCACTCGGACACCTCACCAAATTTTCACTGCTTGAAGTGGCTTTCTGAGCACGCTGCGCGTGCATCTTGCTGACTTCGTCGGTGGGCAGCCACTCGGACACCGCACCCAATTTTGGTCTGTGTTTTAACGTGTTCAGCCAACACGAATTCGCTGCGCCGTTGCGCTGGAACGGGGCGTAATGTAAGGGATAGGCGCGAGGCGGTCAATGCAATTTTTTATCTTTTGCCACTGTTTGCTCAATAAGCGAACCAAGTGACTAAAAATATGCCATTTCCTATCCCTTTCCATCAATTTTCAACCGCTTCGTGCAAATGTTCTCCTCGAATCGCCTCTTCCAGTGAGCCGTAGAACTCCAGCTCTCCCGCCACCGGACGCACCTTGGCCCGCGCCAGGGTCTTGAGGGGCTGGAATTGCAATTCAGCCACCTTGAGACGGACCCCCGCCTTGGCCATGCGTTTTGCGAATTGCTGGAAGGCGGTGAGACCGCCAGCATCCAGGATCGAGACCGCCTCCATTTGCAGGATCAACTCCTTGTGGTCCTTCACCTGGGCAAGCAATTCGTCAAAAACCCGCTCGGCGGCGGCAAAGAACAGTGGCCCGTTGATCTTGTAGACAAGGGTCGAGGGGGACACCTCGCTGGCATAGCGTTTGTGATCCGCCAGGTTGTGCAGCCTGGTCATCTTGGCTATCTCGCGCATGAACAGCAAAGAGGCCAGGATCACCCCGAAGGTGATGGCGATGACCATGTCGAAGATGACGGTCAGCGACAGGCAGACCAGCAGCACCAGTACATCGGATTTGGGCGCCCGGCGCACCAGATCCACCACCTTGTGGGCCTCGCTCATGTTCCAGGCCACCAGCAGCAACAGGGCGGCCATGGCAGAGAGCGGCAACCAGGAGAGCCAGGGAGCCAGCACCAGGATGGCAGCCAGTACCACCAGCGCATGGACAATACCGGAAATGGGCGAGGTGGCACCGGCCCGCACGTTGGCGGCGGAGCGCGCGATGGCGGCCGTCGCCGTGATGCCACCGAAGAAGGGGGCCAGGATGTTGCCAAGGCCCTGCCCCACCAGCTCGCCGTTGGAGCTGTGCTTGCGACCCGTCATGCCATCGAGCACCACGGCGCAGAGCAGGGATTCGATGGCTCCCAGCATGGCCATGGAGAAGGCTGCGGGCAGCAGCCGCTCGATGGCGGCGAGGTTCCACTCCACCGGTGCCCCGTCCGGCCCCGGCAGCGCCCAGGGCATCACCAGGGTCGGCGCGATGGGGGGAATACCCATGCCCCGGGTTCCATCGGCCAGGGTATAGCTGAACTTGCTGCCGATGGTGGCGACGTCCACCCCGAACTGGTGCAGACCAAACCCGAGCCCCACCCCCACCAGCACGGCGGGCAGATGGCCGGGTACCGGCAGGCGTAATCTCGGCCAGAGCAGCAGCACCGCCAGCGTCGCCACCCCGACGAGGGTGTCCCCCCACTGCCAGCTTGGCAGGGCATGGGCCAGCGCCTGTACCTTGCCCAGATAGGTTTCCGGCATCTCTAGGACCTGCAGGCCGAAGAAATCCTTGATCTGCAGGGTGGCGATGACGATGGCGATACCACCGGTGAACCCCAGGGTCACCGAGGGGGGAATGTACTCGATGAGGCGCCCGAGACGTGCCATGCCCATGGCCACCAGGAAACAGCCCGAGATGAGGGTGGCCATCAAGAGGCCGCCCACGCCGAATTGCTGGGCCACCGGGTAGAGGATCACCACGAAGGCGGCAGTGGGGCCCGAAATGGAGAAGCGGGATCCCCCGGTCACGGCGATGACGATGCCGGCGATGATGGCGGTATAGAGCCCGTGCTGAGGCGGCACCCCACTGGCGATGGCCAGTGCCATGGCAAGGGGAATGGCGATGATGCCGACCGTGATGCCGGCGATGAGGTCGCGGCCAAAGCGCGCCACGCTGTAGGGTTCGTCAATGCAGGATTGGCGCAATGCGATGGCCAGCTTCACGCCTTGTAAGGAAGCTTGATTGTGCATGTCTAGGGTAATACCAGAAGAGGGAGACAAAGGCCGGGGTGAACCGGCACCCGATCATCATCAAGGGCCGGCAGAGCTGTCGACGCGGCGATGGTATCGAAGGCAACCATACCCGACCCGGCCAGATAATTCGATGGGCGGGATCAAGAAATGGCCATGAGCACGCAATATTGTCGGTGACACCCCGAATATCAACGCCGTTTCCCGCCACGGCAGGTTTCCCCGGGCACGGTACTCTGCGGATGAACGACACCACGCCTCCTCCTGGCAGTATGCGGGAATCAGGATACCAAGCAGGCACAACCCGACCGAAGGCGCGATCTCAAGCTCCTGATTGTGCTGAAAATAGTCCGCGTTGCCCAAGTTTTGGGCAAACGGGCCAAAAAGCCATTTTTTACGCCGACAGGCGGGTTGACACCCGGGAGATGGGCCATTAATATCCGCCCCGTCTCGACGAGACAGGCTATTCCTCCTTAGTTCAGTCGGTAGAACGGCGGACTGTTAATCCGTATGTCACTGGTTCAAGTCCAGTAGGAGGAGCCAATTCCCTCGTAGTTCAGTCGGTAGAACGGCGGACTGTTAATCCGTATGTCACAGGTTCAAGTCCTGTCGAGGGAGCCACATTTTAAAGCCCAGCCTTTTGGCTGGGCTTTTTCATATCTGCTCTTCCGGGCCTGTCCACGGCCCCCCTGCCCGATGGCGCGCCAAACCGCCACCTGCTTGCTTTCCTGATTCCCCATGGCCTTCGATGACGACCCTTACTCGTCCCTAGGCGCGTCACCAGGGTGTCACAGAGATCCCAAAGACTATGATTGATTCGAAAAGGACCATTTGGATTTATCCAGTCAAGGAGCCATCATGTCACACCCTGCTTCACTGGCCAGTCGCCTGCATGCTCTGGCACTCAACGACACCCTGTTCCCCGATCTCCATCAACTCGAGAAGGCACAACGGACCCGGACCATCTACCGGATTTTCCACACTGTCGCCAGCACGGCTGCACTCGGGCAAGAGGATATCGTTGACGACCTGGCCCCCCTCTTCACCCTGATGGAGTCTCCCTGCCTGACCCGGCAAGGGGGGCTCTGCCCCTTGCTGGCCAGTCATTACAATCTCTATCTCGGCACGCTGCTGGAGCTGGGGGATCGGCACCATCCGGAGATCATCGGTCAGATTGAAGAGGCTCTGGCCTTGCGCACTCACGGGCTCTATCTGGTCACCGAGCTCGGTTGTGGCAACAATGCCATGAGCATGGCAACCGAAGTCCGCTACGACTGTGCCACTGACGGTTTTATCCTCCATACGCCCCATCGGCATGCCGCCAAGTTCATGCCCTACATCGCCCTGGAAGGGCAACCCAAGAGCAGCGTGGTAATGGCCAGATTGTGGGTCGGCGAGCAAGACTGCGGCATTCATCCCTTTCTGGTGCCCTGCCGGGACGCCCGTGGCGCACTGTGTCAGGGGGTCAGCGTCTCCAGCACGGACGTGCTCGACCTCCCCTACTTCGACGTGGTGGATCACGCCATCATCACCTTCGAGCAGGTGGCGCTCCCCCGCTGGGCATGGCTCAGGGGTCATGAGCACGACATCAGTGCTGGGGGCGTCTTTCACTCTCGTCTTGCCAGCCAACGCGACATTTTCTTCAGCTCCCTGCGCCGTGTTGAGTGGGGAAAACTGGTGCTGACCGCCTCCCTGATCCCCGGCTTGAAACTGAGCCTCGCACTGGCCATTCACTACGCGCAGCAACGACCGCTGCACGCCCACAACGGGCGGGTCATACCGCTGGCGCACCATGCCCTGCACCGCCGGATACTGACTCGTGCCTATGTGACGGGGCTGGCCGCCATGGCGCTGTATGAAGGGGTAAAACAGCGACATTTGCCGGATGGACGGCACTCCTCCCGCTTTCAGACCGACGCTGGCCTGGTCAAGGCCGTCGCCGTCGAACTGATGCGAACCTCCCTGCAACATTGCATGCAGCGGTGTGGTGCCCAGGGAAAATTCCTGCGAAATCGCATCGCCCCTACCCTGCAACTGTGCGATCTGGTCGGCACCGCCGAGGGAGACAGCATGCCCGTCCTGATGAAGGTGGCGAAGGATATTCTGGCCTGGCCTGATGAATCCCTGGATGACGGCACCCCCCTGGGCCAACTGCTGCTGCGGATGCGCCGACAGATGAATCAGCAACTGGCCGACGCGACGGACAAACTGGCCGCATGGCACGACCTCGGCTGTGAAGCAGCCCGCCTCGGCTGGCTTGCTGGCAACCTGGAAGCCTTGCGTCACCTGGGGAGCAGGGACGACATCCGCACGGCCTGCCGGGAGCAGCTCATGCTCGATTATGCTCCCCAGCTCCTGCACCACGGACTGTGCAGCCCCGCCGAGATTGCCGCCCTGCCCGCACGGCAGGAAGCCACGCTGGATCATGTCTGGGAACATCACGCCGCCAGCGTGCCGGACGAGTTTGACGTTCGTGACCTCATGGCCGCGACGCCGCTGGGCAGCCCGGACCTGGCTTCGGCCTGGTTTGCCCTGGCCCCGTCCCTGCATGATCCCCTGCCAGAAGGTTGAACGTTGGGGCCAACAGGCCGCCCCTCCACTCCCGGTGCCTGAATCCCCCCAAGCCCGGCCATCGGTCGGGTTCTTTCTTATCCCCCTGCCCCACCTCGGGGCAAGGGCGCTCGCCTTCCGCCCCCGCATCCCGATGCGCCCGTCCCTTGCCCTCATGGCCTGTTGCCACAAGATGGCGCAGGCTTACCCTCTATGGGGTACCACTCTGGTGCGCCCTGCCTTGCCCCGTGATGACATAAAAGTCATCCATATGATTTTTCAATAAAAAATCACTGACACTGGCCTCGATAGCGACTCAATTGGCTGGCACAGCCCTTGCACTTTGTGATGTACGCAGGGACGTCACAAGGAGTTGCCTATGCTGCCCATCAAGCCCCCCGGACCCGGTTGTTACGACGAGATGCTGCTCACCGACAACCAGTTTCGCGATCATTACCACGCCTACCTCTCGTGGCTGCACCAGACCGACGAGAAGAGCATAGAACGCAAGCGTGAAGAGGCCGACCTGCTGTTTCGCCGGGTCGGCATCACCTTCAACGTCTACGGGGATGGGGACGGCGCCGAGCGCCTCATCCCGTTCGACAGCATTCCCCGCATCATTCCCGCCCGGGAGTGGCAACATCTGGACATGGGGATCCGCCAGCGCGTCACCGCCCTCAATGCCTTTCTGCACGACATCTATCACGATCAGCGCATCCTGAAGGCGGGGGTGATCCCGGCCGCCCAGATCCTCACCAATGCCCAGTACCAGCCCTGCATGCAGGGGGTCGACCTGCACCGGGACACCTATGTCCACATCACCGGGGTCGACATCATCCGCAACCACGACGGTGAGTACTATGTGCTGGAGGACAACCTGCGCACCCCCTCCGGGGTCTCCTACATGCTGGAGAACCGCAAGATGATGATGCGCCTCTTCCCGGAGCTGTTTCACAACCAGCCCATCGCCCCGGTGGAGCGCTACCCGGCCCTGTTGCTCCAGACCCTGCGCGAGAGCAGCCCGGTAGACAACCCCTGCGTGGTGGTGATGACCCCGGGACGCTTCAACAGCGCCTACTTCGAGCACAGCTTCCTCGCCCAGCAGATGGGGGTGGAGCTGGTGGAGAGCGCGGATCTGGTGGTCAAGGATGGTCAGGTGCTGATGCGCACCACCACGGGGCTGAAAAGGGTGGATGTCATCTATCGCCGCATCGACGACGACTTCCTCGATCCCCTCGCCTTCAACCCGGACTCCCTCATCGGCGTGCCCGGGCTGCTCTCGGTCTACCGCGCCGGCGGTGTGGTGCTGGCCAATGCCATCGGCACCGGGGTGGCGGATGACAAGTCCATCTACCCCTATGTGCCGGAGATGATCCGCTTCTATCTGGGGGAAGATCCCATTCTCAACAACGTGCCCACCTGGCAGTGCCGCGAGCCGGCTGCCCTCTCCCACGTGCTGGCCAATCTGGAGGAGCTGGTGGTCAAGGAGGTCCATGGCGCCGGCGGCTACGGCATGCTCATCGGCCCCTGCGCCAGTCGCGAGGAGCTGGCCCGTTTTCGCGAGCTGCTCAAGGCTCGGCCCGACAACTACATCGCCCAGCCGACCCTCTCCCTCTCCACCTGCCCGACCTTCGTCGACGCCGGCATTGCCCCCCGCCACATCGACCTGCGCCCCTTCGTTCTCACGGGGCAGGAGCTGCGCCTGGTACCGGGCGGCCTGACCCGGGTCGCCCTCACCGAAGGCTCCCTGGTGGTCAACTCCTCCCAGGGCGGTGGCACCAAGGATACCTGGGTCATGGAGGGCAGCCCATGCTGAGCCGCACCGCAAGCGAACTTTACTGGATGTCCCGCCACCTGGAGCGGGCGGAGAACACGGCGCGCATGCTGGACGTCACCCAGACAATGTCGCTGATGCCCTCCATCGACGCCGATCACAGCGAGCTGGTGGCGCCCCTCACCATCAGCGGCACCCATGAGCCCTTCCTGGCCCGCTACGGCCAGGTGAACATGGAGAACCTGCTGCAATTTTTCTGCTTCGACGAGGAGAACCCGAGCAGCATCTTCAGCTGTCTGCGCATGGCCAGGGACAACGCCCACGCCGTGCGGGGCAAGATCCCCGGTGAGGTGTGGGAGAGCATCAACGCCGCCTGGATAGAGATCCGCCGGCGCCGCCAGGCGGGGCTCTCCAGCGGTCAGGCCCAGGAGTTCTTCGACTGGATCAAGGAACGCTCCCACCAGTTTCGCGGCGCCACCTATGGCACCATCATGCGCGGTGACGTGCTCTGGTTCCTGCGCCTTGGTACCTTCATCGAGCGGGCCGACAACACGGCGCGCATCCTGACCGTGAAGTATCAGGTGATCCGGGAGGACGAGGACAGCGTGCGCGAGTTCTACCGCTGGAACGCCCTGTTGCGGTCAGTGGGTGCTTACGAGGCCCACCAGACCCTCTACAAGACGCTCTCCCATGCCTCCATCGCCGAGCTGCTGATCCTGCGCAATGAAGTGCCGCGCTCCCTGCGGGCCTGCCTCGACGAGATGGAGCTGATCCTGGCCCAGATCGAGGGCAACGCCGGTCAGACGCCCCGGCGCCTGACCACCATACTCAACGCCCATCTGACCTATGGCGCCATCGACGATGTCTTTGCCCTCGGCATGCAGGAGTACCTGAGTGATTTCCTCAGCGACATCGGCGCCATCGGCCAGAGCATCCACGCCGCCTACCTGGAGGTATTATGAGACTCATCATCGATCACCAGACCCGCTACCACTATGCCGACGTGGTGCGCCGCAGCACCCAGTACCTGCGCCTGACTCCTCACAGCACGGCCCGCCAGCAGATCCTCTCCTGGGAGCTGGAGCTGCCGGGGGAGGCCACCTGCACCACGGACGGTTACGGCAACATACTGCACGTGCTGAGCCTGGAGTCCCCCCACGAGGGGATCCTGATCCGCGCCCACGGGGAGGTGGAGATCTGCGACGACGCCCCGGAAGATGAGGAGTCCTCCCTCATCTCTCCCCTGAGCTACCTGAGGCCCACCCCCCTCACCCGCCCGACCCCGGCCCTGCAGGATCTCGCGAAGGCCTGCCTGCCAGAGGAGCCAACCCTGGCCGACTTGCAGAGCCTGATGGCACGCATCCTGGTGCTGATGCCCTATCAGCCAGGCAGCACGGATGCCACCTTCAGCGCCGACGAGGCACTTGCTTCGGGCAGCGGCGTCTGTCAGGACCACACCCATGTCTTCCTGACCTGCTGCCGCCACGCCGGCCTGCCGGCCCGGTACGTGAGCGGTTACCTCTACAGCCAGGACAACAGCCACGTGGCGATGCACGCCTGGGCCGAGGTGTGGATCGAGGAGCGCTGGCACACGTTCGACGTCACCAACCTCACCAGCTCCACCAGCGAGCACCTCAAGCTCGCGGTCGGCATGGATTATCTGGATGCCTGTCCGGTGCGCGGCGTGCGCTATGGCGGCGGGTGCGAACAGTTGCAGAGCCAGGCGCAGGTGACCCGCCTGGATGGACAGCAGCAATGAAGACCGGGAGAGTCCTGGCGGGAGAGCGGTCATGACCTATTGCGTCGCCATGTGCCTGCAAGACGGCATGGTGTTTGCGTCCGATTCGCGCACCAATGCGGGGGTGGATCACATCGCCACCTTCCGCAAATTGCACCTCTTCACCCGGGAGGACAGGGTGATAGTGCTGCAAAGCGCGGGCAATCTGGCCACCACCCAGAGCGTCATCAGCCTGCTGACGGAGGGGCAGGAGCTCCTTGCCCTCCCCAGCCTCTACGAGGCTGCCGCCCTCATCGGCCAGACCATACGCACCGTCATCAGCCGGGATGGAGGTCAGCAGCAGGGCCATATCAACTTCGGCTGCAACATCCTGCTGGGGGGGCAGATCCGGGGGGAGCGCCACCGCCTGTTCCACATCTATCCGGAGGGCAACTTCATCGAGGCGAGCGCCGACACCCCCTACTTCCAGATTGGTGAGAGCAAGTACGGCAAACCCATCATCGATCGCATCATTCACCATGAGACGCCGCTTCAGACCGCCCTGCAGTGCGCCCTCATCTCCATCGACTCGACCCTGCGCAGCAATCTGTCGGTGGGCTTGCCTCTGGATGCCCTGGTCTATCACGAGGGCAGCTTCTCGGCGACGAACCAGCACCGCATCACCGAACAGAACCCCCATTTCGTGGCGCTGCGAAAGGCCTGGGGCGAGGGGTTGCAGCAGTTGTTCCAGGGCCTTCCCACCTTCCCCCTCTAGGCCGGGCGGGAGGCGCCAAGGCGCTTTCCCGCTCCTTTCTTTCCGGATATTCTGGCTGCCTTCCTTTTCGATGGAGTTTCCCATGCGCCGCTTCAACGTCATGCTCAACGGCAGCCGGTTGATGATGTTCCCCTTCTATGTCTGCATCCTTATCTGTGTCGCCCTCCTGATGGTGAAGTTCGCCATGCAGCTCTATGTGCTGTGCCGCGACATCATCGACATCCACTATCTGGATCTCATCACGGGGGTACTCACCCTGGTGGACTTCGTGCTGGTGGCCCAGATGCTGATCCTGGTGGCCATCTGCGGCTACGTGCAGTTCATCAAGACCCCGGAGCAGCGAGCGGCCCTCGGCGACAACTGGCTCAGCAAGATCAACTTCGCGTCCCTCAAGCTCATCGTCATCAACTCCCTGGTGACCATCGCCGGCATCGAGGTGCTCAAAGCCTTTCTCAACGACGGCACCGGCAACGAGATCGAGATGAAGTGGTCGGTCATCGTCTTCCTCGCCTTCTCCACCGCGGCACTTATCTATGCGGTGACCGAGCGGCTGGCGGAGCACAAATAGGGCCCGACGCCATTCAGGGTCTATTCATCAAGAGCCGAATTGATAACTCTTTTCATTACCCTTACTGCATTGTAAACTTGCTCGCCCCGGGCTGAACCGCCCGGGAGCTGGAGCACCCATGACGAGTCTTTCCCTCTCACCACGACAATGCTGGCAATGGCTGGCCTATCACCATCAGGCGGCCGAGGGTGCCCTTTATCTGATGTTTTTCTCCGGCCTGCTGCTGTGGGAACCCCTGACGCCGACCTGGTCCCTGGCGCGCTGGAACCTGTTTTTGCACGTCGCCCTCTCGCTCACCCTGTTTCCTTTGCTGTTTGGCGCCTTCTGGCTCTCCCATCGCAGCCTGCTGCGCAAGAGCCGCAAGCCTTTTTTGCGCACCACCGGCCGCATCATCGAGGCCTTGCTGCTGGTCTGTCTGGCCAGCGGACTGGTGCTGGTGCTGCACGGCACCCCGGGGGACAGCCTCGGCAACCTTGCCAGCTGGGCCCACTGGCTGAGCGCCCTCGCGTTGACGCCCCTGGTGCTGCGCCACGCCTGGCGCTGGACCATCTTGAAATGGCGCACCTGATCTTATGTTGAAGTTGTTGTTATCCCTGATGTTGGCCGCCCTGCTGCTGGGGACCGCCTCGGCCCGGGAGATGGGCGCCGCCATGATTGCCTATGACGAGGGGAGCGCCCCGCGCCTCGTCACCGCCAACCAGAGTGCCGGCTCCGTCACCCTGCTCGAGCGGGGCACTGGCAAGCGCCTCAACGAAGTGCAGCTGGGGGGCGATCTGCGCCAGCTGGCCCGCGCCGATGACGGCACCCTGCTGGTCACCGATTACAGCGGCGATCGCCTGCTGCTCTTGGATGATGAATTCGAGCTGGAAAAGGCGATCCCCACCGGCCATAGGCCCTATGGCGTCATCTTCGATCCCAAGCGGCAGTGGTTCTGGGTCACGCTGTTCGAGGGAGGGCGCCTTCAGGCTTATGACAGGGCGGGCAACCTCCAGCTGGATGCAAAAACCGCCGAGACTCCCCGCGGGCTGGCATTGACCAACGACGATCGCCTGCTGCTCACCCACGCCATGACCGGCCAGCTCGCCATCTATGATCTCGCCAAGCTTGAGAAAGACGCTAAGGGGGCTACTCTCCCCAAGCCCAAGCTCATCACCCTGGCGGAAACCCACAGCGATACCCCGAGCGACTCCCAGGGATTGCCGCGCCTGCTGGACGGCATCGCCCTCGCCCCCGATGGCAGCGAAGCCTGGCTGCCCCATGTGCTCTGGAGTTTCGATCACCCCTTCCAGTTTCAGAGCACCGTCTTCCCGGCCGTCTCCATCATCGATCTCGATGAAGAGAAGGAGCGGGTCGATGAAAGAAAACAGCTCTTCTTGCAGATCAACCTGCCCAGCGTCGGCAACCGCAGCCAGATCGTCTCCAACCCGTTCACGGCGCGCTTCGCCGCCGATGGCAAGCGGGTCTACCTGACCCTGGCGGGCTCGGAAGATCTGCTGGTGTTCGACCTGTCGCGCAGCGGCAAGCAGAACAGCAACCGCCACCGCCGCAAGAAGTTTCAGGGGGGCGCCAAGGCGACCCAGCTCTTGCGTCACCTGCCGGGCCAGAATCCGCGCGATCTGCTGATCGATGGCGACCACATCCTGATCCACAACGTCATGGGGCAGGATCTCACCCGTCTCAATAGCGGCGGCAGCGGCCCGTTTGCCCGGGTCACCGTGGATGTGCCCCACTTCGCCAAACTGGTAGAGACCGATCCCCGCCCCAAAGCCCTCAAGCGCGGTGAGCGGTTGTTCAACCTGGGTAATACTGCCGCCAACAACCGCTTCCCCATGGCGGGGGACAACTGGATGAGCTGCAACTCCTGCCATCTGGACGGGTTCAACTTCACCAACCGCTATCTGATGGCGGCCCACCGCCAGCAGAGCGGTGACAATGCCATCAACGGCCACGCCAACCTCGCCAACATGGTGGCGGGGGACTTTATCGGTGAATACCTGCGCATGACCCAGCAGACCCAGGGCGGTATGGGCCATGACACCCGTGATGGCGCCGAGCCGGTCGACCCCGCCAAGCCCCATCCCGAGGTGCAGGCGATGATGGAGGATCTGCACGCTTTCGTGACCAGTGATGGCAACCTCCCCTATCTGGCCAACTGGCTGCGGCTCGATGCCCCGCGCAGGGATCCTGCCAAGGCGCCGACCACTCACCCGAAAGAGTGGCTCAACTCCGCCTCCTGCCAGAACTGCCACCAACAGGCGTTCAAGGACTGGAGCGAGAGCAACCACCGACTGATGGGCAACTCTCACCCCTACTACAAGGTGGTGCAGGCGCTGGCCCGCGAAACCGAAGGGGAGGCCTTCGGCCAGTGGTGCCAGGGCTGTCACATGCCCCAGCAGGTGATGAACGGCCAGACTGATCTGCCCAAGGGCTCCCACATGTTCGAGCAGGGCGGAGCCTCGCTCATTGCCGCCCACAAGGCGGGCGAACCTGTGGTTGAGGAAGGCACCAGCTGTGTGCTCTGCCATCGCATCACCAAGCTCGAGGATGCAGGCGGCAACAGCGCCTTTACGGTCAATTTGAAAGACCGCGAGAGCTATGTGTTCGAGGATGCCGCCGGTGGCAGCCTCCAGCACTGGCTGGCCGAGCGGCAGATCAACGCCCGTCCGGCGGCCCACAAAGCCTCTTACCAGAAGGATTTCTACCGCGACGCGGCCCTGTGCAAGTCGTGCCACAACGAGTTTGCCCCGGGCACCGGTGCCAATATCGTCAACACCTGGGACGAGTGGGAAAAATCCAGCTTCGCCAAAGCCGAAGATCCTGCCAAGCGCCGCACCTGCATCGACTGCCACATGAACCCGGAGCCGGGCAATGGCGGCGCGCCGGTGGCGGGCCAGTCCACCGAAAACGGCACAGTGAAAGAGCGGCTCTATCGCCACAACTTTACCGGCGCCCAGCATCAGCTGGTGGGGCTGAGAAGTGCAACCCTTGAGCAGGAGAGCCTGGCGCTCTTGCGCTCCAGCGCCACCCTCTCGGCCCGCATTGAAAACCAGAGTGGCCAACCCGCGCTGGTAGTGAGAGTCGCCAATACCGGCGCCGGCCACGCCCTGCCCACCGGGGTCGCCGATTTCCGTGAACTCTGGCTGGAGCTGACCGTCACCGACGCCAGCGGCAAGCTGGTGCTTGCCAGCGGCCAGCCGGTGAACGGCGCCGTCCCTGAGGATGCACGGCTGTTCAGAAAAGTGTTCGGCGATGCCGAGGGCAAGCCGGTGGGGCTCAAGTTCTGGCGTTACGCCAAACTGCTGGAAGATACCCGCATCCCGGCCGATGGCTGGCGCGATGAAGCCTGGCCGCTGCCCGCAGATGCCCAAGGGCCCTTCAAGGCCGATATCAAACTCAATTTCCGCACCTACCCCAAGTGGGTCAATGATGCGGTGCGCGCCGCCGAACCGAGCTTGCCGGAGCCACCCATAGTGCAACTCAATCGGCTGCAACTGACCCTGCAGCCCCTCCCCGTCACGCCCGATACGGAGCCTCAATCCTGATGTTTGCAAGTTTTCTCATTACCCTGCGCGAGGGGCTGGAAGCCTTCCTGCTGGTCGGCATCTGCCTCTCCTACCTCGCCAAGCTGGGGGCGAGCCGCTACAACAAGTTCGTCTATCTGGGGGTGGGGCTGGGTCTTATCGCCTCCCTCGTCGTCGCCTTCCTGTTCCAGGTGGTGGTGAGTCAGTTCGAGAGCGAGCGCTACAACCATTTGCTGATGGCGGGGATCCTCATCTTCGCCACCCTGGTGCTCACCTACATGGCGGTCTGGATGCAGAAGCAGGCCAAATCCCAGGTGGGGGCCATGACGGCGCGCATCGATGCCGCCATCGACGGCGGCAACCTGTTTGGTCTGGTACTGCTCGCCTTCCTGGCGGTGATGCGCGAAGGCTTTGAAACCGTGCTGTTCTTCTCGGCCCTGGTTTACTCCGGGCAAGGGGTGGATCTGCACCAGGGGCTGATGGGGGCGCTGGCGGGGCTGCTGGTCTCTGTGGTGCTGGTGTGGGGGCTGCTGCGATCCACCCGCAAGGTGGCGCTGGCCCCCTTCTTCCGCTGGACCGGCCTGCTCATCATCATCATCGCCGCAGGCTTGCTCTCGTCCGCCGTCAACATGTTGCAGGCAGCGGACGTCATCACTTTCTGGACCACGCCTGTCTTCAACATCAGCCACATCCTCGACGATCAGGGGGTATTCGGCACCTTCCTGCGCGCCCTGTTTGGCTACAACGCCTCACCGGCGGGCCTGCAATTGCTGACCTGGGCAAGCTACCTCATCATCTTTGTCACCCTCTGGCATCGCAGCTATCGCCCCCAGGGGAGCGCCGCTCCGACCAGGGGCTGAGCCCGGGGATCACACTCTGTTCGGGAGCCGCGCACAGGCGCGCTCCCCCAGCTATCACGCCGTTTCGGAACACTCATGAACGACAACAACAAGAAGCACATTGCGGTGCTGGGCGCCGGCCCTGCCGGTCTGATGGCCGCCTGGCGCCTGCGCCAGGCCGGTTTTGCGGTCACCCTGTTCGAGCAGGAGCCGGTCGTGGGCGGCATGTGCGCCACCCAGACCTTCAAGGGGCGCGACGGGGAGTATCGCTTCGACTACGGCGGCCACCGCTTCATCACCAAGAACCCCGAGCTGCTCGCCTTTATCGACGAACTGATGGGGGACGACCTGCTCCACGCCGAGCGAAAGAGCGTGATCCGCTTTGGCGGGCGTACCTATGACTACCCCCTGAACCTGCCCAACCTGCTCAAGACGGCGCCGCTGGCCCTGATGGCCGGGGCGGTGAAGGATCTGCTGCTGTTGCCCTTTGCCAGGAAGCCCACCGATTTTGCCAAGGCGAGTTTTGCCGAGTGGATCCAGAGCCACTTCGGCCGTACCCTCTACCGCCAGTTCTTCGAGGGCTACACTGGCAAGTTGTGGGGCATCAACCCGGACCAGCTCTCCGCCGACTGGGCTGGCCAGCGCATCAGCCTGATCGATCTCAAAGACGTGGCGCGCCGCCTGTTGCCAAGGCGCAACGGCAGCATGTCGGTGCGCACCTATGCCCGCAAATATCGTTATCCCAAGTACGGCTTTGGCCAGATCTTCACCACCCTGGGGGAGCGGCTGGTGACAGAGGGCGTCACACTCAAGACCGGCGCCACCATCACCCGTCTCGAGCAGGCCGATGGCCGCATTGAACGGGTGTATTGGTCACAAGATAATGTGGAGCAGAGCGAGCGCTTTGATCAGGTGATCTCCACCCTGCCGCTGCCGCTCACCTGCCAGCACCTGGGCTTGCCGTGCGATCTCCACTACCGGTCGCTTCGCTTTGTCAATATGCCCCTCAAACAGGAGAACCTGTCGGACAACACCTGGCAGTACCTCTCCGACCCCCATATTCTGGCCACCCGTCTGCAGGAGCCCCGCCGCCGCAGCCCCTTTATGGCGCCCCAAGGCCAGACCTCGGTGATGCTGGAGATCCCCTGCAATCCGGGGGATGCCACCTGGCAGGCACCGCTCTCTGATCTGCGCGGCCGGGTCACCGCCGATCTCGACAGCCTCGGCGTCGATACCCAGAAGCTCGGCGATGAGACATTCGAAGCGCGCAGTGAATACGCCTATCCGCTGATGGATCTGGGTTATCAGGCCCGCCGCAACGAAGCCATCAAGGCGCTGATGCCGATAGGCAACCTCATCATGACCGGCCGTCAGGGGACATTCCGCTACATCTTCACCGACACCGCCATGGAGATGGGGATGATGGCCGCAGACATGGTGATCGACGGGGTGGACAGACGCCACGCCATCTTCAATCATCGCAACGAAAATACCGTGATCGAAACCCAGAGCGTGGCCTGAGTGCCGCGCCATGGGCATAACCTCTTGGCATAAGTAAGGAGAACAGGATGACCATCCGCCCGGGTTTACTCGCCCTCACCCTGCTGCTGACCCTGAGCGGGCAGGCGCAGGCTTACTCCTACGCCGCCGCCGGCAAGGAGCCGCTGATCGATGCCCGCGAGGCACTGCTGGGCGCAGCCACTGACGGCAAGGATGCCAGCGCCACCTTGAGCGAGATTGCCGAGGAGCTGACCTATCTGGAACAGCACCACAAGGTCGAGCTGCAAGCACCGCTGGCCGCCGCCATCAAGGCCAAAGACGCCGCCACTACCGCGGCCCTGCTCAACCGGGCCTACAAGGCGGAGATCGAGCGCCGCCTCGAGGGGGCCAGCCAGAACCTTGGCGACTACCAGACCGCCAAGGTGCTGGTGGTCAAGAGCAAGCGCTTCCTCGATTTGATCCTCCCCTCCCTCGATGAAGGGGATCGCAAGGCCGCCGAACAGGCGCTGGCCAAGGTGCTCGATGCCATCGGCAACCCGGGAGTGTTCGGGGTGGGTGCCAAGCCTGCCGATGCCACTGCCTTTAGCGATGCCGAAAAAGCGCTGATGGCCGTGCTGGCACCGCTTTGATGACCTCTCATCAATGACGACTGCCCCCCTCATCCCCAGCCCTTCCCCCGCACGGGGAGAAGGGGGGCGTCGCCACGGCCGATTACGCTTCGCCAATCGACTCTACTTGCTGCTCCTGCTGCAACTGGCCTGGCTTGGCTGGCTGCTGACCTTCCCCGTGTCGCTCGATTCCGACGATGCCCTCAACTTCGCCCACGGGGTGGTACGCTTCAGCGTGCTGGAGTTCTCCCCCCACTTTCCAGGCTACCCCGCCTTTATCTGGCTGGCGCGGCTGATCAATCTGGCGGTGGACGAGCCGGCCCGCGCGGTGCAGTGGGCAAGCCTCTTGGGGAGCAGTTTGCTGGCGCCGCTCGCCGCCTTCCTCGCGGTCAGATTGTGGCAGCGGCCCAGCCTGCTGGCGCCGGTCTGGCTGCTGGTATTGGCCCTGCCGCTCACCCCGACGCTCGCCCTCTCCGGCCTGTCCGACGGGCCTGCGCTCGCCGCCTGGCTGGCCGCGCTGCTGGCCTTGCTGCATCGCAAAGCGGCCCTGGCAGGTCTGCTGCTGGGCCTCATGCTGGCGCTGCGTCCCTCCTACTTCGTGTTGGCCCTGTTGCCCCTTTGGCTGGGGATGGCGCAGCAGGGCACGCGCGTCAGGTTTGTGCTCCCCATCGCGCTGGTGGGGCTAGCTTGCCTGCTGTTTGTCTGGCAGGCCGATGGCTGGGCCTATTTTGGCGAGGGGCGCCGCTTTACCGACGGCCACTTCACCCTCTGGGGCAACACGGCGGCGGCCCACGGGGATCGACTGCTGAGCTGGGCGAATACCTTCAACGAGCAGCTCACCCCGCTCTGGCCCCTCTTGATGGGGGCCTTGCTGGTACTGCCGCTCTGGCTACGGTCAAAGGATCACAATCCAGCCCCCTCCGTGCTCTGGCCCCTCTACTGGCTCGTTCTGCTGCTCTGGACCCTGTTTGGCCAGAATCCGGACAATCCCCGCCATCTCGCGCCCATCACCCTGCTCGGTATCGTGCTGCTGGCAGGCTGGCTGCCGCGCCGGGGCGACCTGCTGGCCATGCTGGGAGCCCTGTTTCTGCTGCTCTGCACCCTCACCCCACCTGCGGCGCCAGCCATGACCCGGGCCGCCAAGTTGGCCGAGCAGGCGTGCCCGGCGCTGGTGACTCAGTGGGGAGTGAGGCTGCTTAGGGAAACCACAACCCTGCCCGTCACCGACGGCTGGTACCGGGGGGATGCCGCCCTTGCGCTCACCCAGGGGGCCTGCCGCCTCAGCCGCCGCCCCCTGGGAGCAGAGGCGCTGCCAGGCCCTTATGACACCCTCTGGTTTGCCCCCCGCTTTCACGCCGAACCCGGCCTCTGGCTCGCCCTGCCCCGCTGAATCGGGCGCTTGCGAGGGCATCGCTCGACTCGTCTACACTCACAGCCGGGTCTGTCAGGAACCAGTGCAATGGAAAAAAACACGAGCGGAACCGGGGAGGGGATCCGGGTCGCGCTGGCCCTGTTGCTGGCCTGCGCCCTGCTGATGCTGCCGCTCTGGTGGCAGGGGGGCAGCCAGGGGCACGATCTGTTCCACCACCTGCTATCCGGCCACTACTTTGCCCGCCAGCTCTGGCAGGGGGAACTCTATCCCCGCTGGCTGATGGCCATGAACGGCGGCTTCGGCAGCCCCACCTTCTTCTTCTATCCCCCGCTCCCCTACTACGTCAGCGCCCTCTTTGCCGGGCCCGGAGCCCACCCCCAGCAAGCCATCTACCCTTTGCTTGGCAGCGCCACCCTGGCCCTGCTGCTCTCCGGGGTGTTTGCCTATCTGTGGTTGCGTGCCACCACGCCCCCTGGCCGGGCCCTGGCCGCCAGCCTGCTCTATCTGGCGCTGCCCTATCATGTCGCCATGGATCTCTATGCCCGCTTCGCCCTGGCGGAGTTCTGGGCCTTCGCCTGGGCTCCCCTTATCCTCCTGGGGCAGGATCTCGCCCACCGCGGACGACCTCAGGGGTTGCCCCTGCTGATTCTGGGGTTGGCGCTGCTCGCCTTCTCCCACCTCCCCAGCCTCTTGCTCATGATGGGGCTGGTCACCTTGCGCGCCTTCTGGTTCGCCAGACGCACCCGCACTCTGACGCCCTGCTGGCAAGCCCTCGGCGCCCAGGGTATGGGGCTTTGCATGGCTGCCGCCCTGCTGCTGCCCGCCCTGGCGGATCAGGGGGCCATCTCCATGGAGCTGATGCGTGGCGGCATGTTCGACTACAGGCGCAACTTTCTCGACCGCCTGCCCAGCGCCTGGGAGGACTGGCGTTTTCGCGGTCACCTGGCGTGGCAGAGCATGCTGACCCTGGTCCTGCTGCTCATCGCCTGGGCCGCCGCCCGGGAGCCGCGCCACCCCGAGCTGCTGTGCTGGGGGGCGATCGGCGTCGTCGCCTTCCTGATGATGCTGCCCCCGAGCCAGCCTCTCTGGAGCCTGCTTCCCCCCTTGCAGCGGGTGCAGTTTCCCTGGCGGCTCAACCTGGTGCTCGCCCTTGCCACGGTCGCCGTGGTGGCGCTCGGCACCCAGCCCCATCGTCTCTGGCAGGGGCTCTGGTGGGGAGTATTTCTGCTGACCCTCCTCTCCACCCTGGCCTATGTGCGTCACGCCCCCCTCACCCAGGCCCCCGAACGAGAGGCCATGGCATTCGAGTTCGACAGCAAGCGCAGTGCCCGGGAATACAGGCCAAGGCAGGTGCCGGGGGGCATGTTCGCCCCGACCCTGCTCGCCTGGAAGGAGGAGTTCCAGCCGCCTGTCAGCGCCGAACCGCCAGGCGCGAGCTGGAGCCTGACCCGCTGGCAACCCCGCGCCCTGGCGCTGGAGGTCAAGGCCCGGGTGCCGACCCGGCTGGTCCTGCACCAATACCATTACCCCGGCTGGGAGGCCCGCCTCGACGGGCACCTGGCGCTGACGGTGAGCGCCAATCGCCAGGGGTTGATGCAACTCTGGGTTCCGGCAGGCCACCACAGCCTCACCCTGACCCTGGCGGCACGCTGGCCGGAGCGCACCGGCAATGCCCTCTCCCTGCTCGGATGGCTTGCCTGGCTCTGGCTGCTCTGGCGCCACACCCGACAAAAGGGCATCGGGCAGGATGCACCTGATCGCGCCCGCCAAAACTGATAGACTCAACACCTGCCTCTTAACCCGGCCCAGCCCACGACTCGGATACCCTATGCCCCAAGCCAGCTCCCTCTCCCCCCGTTTCCTCTTCATCCTGCTCGGTGCCCTGGCGGGCCTGACTCCGCTCGCGGTGGACATGTATCTGCCCGCCATTCCCGCCATCGCCCGGGATCTGGCTACCAGCATCGACGGCGCCCAGCTCACCATCAGCGCCTTCCTGGGGGGCTTTGCCATCGGTCAGCTCTTTTACGGGCCGCTCGCCGACAGCTTCGGCAGAAAGCCGGTGATCCTGGCGGGCCTGACGATGTTTGCCGTGGCCTCCGTGGGCTGCGCCATGGCGGACTCCCTGCCTGAGCTCCTGGCCTGGCGCATGTTGCAGGCCGCAGGGGGCGCCGCGGGTTCCGTGGTGGTCAACGCCCTGCTGCGAGACCTGTTCGAGAAGGATGCGTTTTCCCGCGCCATGTCCTTCGTCATCCTGGTGATGACCCTCGCCCCCCTGGTGGCCCCCGTGGTAGGGGGGTACATCAGTGCTCACAGCGACTGGCGGGTCATCTTCTGGCTGCTGGTGGCCATCAGCCTGCTCATCTGCCTGGTGATGCAGTGGAAGATTGAGGAAACCCTCAAACCCGAGCACAAGCAGCCCCTGCGACTCGGGCAGGTGCTTCGCAACTACTGGGGAGTGCTCTCCCACCGTGGTGCCATGGGCTATGTGCTGTGCGGCGCCCTGTCGAGCTCCGGCATGTTCGCCTTCCTGAGCGCCTCCCCCTATGTCTACATCGAGTATTTCAAGGTGCCGACCGAGCACTACGGCTGGCTCTTTGGCCTCAATATCCTGCTGATGATGGTGGTCACCTTCGCCAACAGCCGGCTGGTGAAAGGGGTGGGTGCCGAGCGCATGCTGCGATACGGCCTGACCGTACTGCCGCTCGCCGGGGCCCTGCTCATCTACAACGCCTGGAGCCAGACCGGCGGCCTGTGGGGCATCGTCATCCCCGTCGTGCTCTTCGTCGGCCACATCAGCCTGGTGGGGGCCAACGCCATGACCGGCCTGATGGGCCACTTCCCCCAGTCCGCAGGCACCGCCTCGGCGCTGGCGGGCACCCTGCGCTTTGGCCTTGGGGCCCTGGTGGGGGTGCTGGTCAACCTCAATCCCCCCGAATCGCCGCTCCCCATGGCCATCGCCATCGCCGGTTGCGGCCTGGGGTCGGCCCTCAGTTACTGGCTGCTGAGCGGCAAGCGCGTCCCCTGATGCCCTGCAATGAAAAAGCCCTGTCCATGGACAGGGCTTTTTGCATCGGGGCGCAGGCCTCAGTCATCTGCCTGCAACCCGCTACGAGCCAGGATCTCGCTCTCCAGCCCATCCAGGCTTAGCTGGTTCTTCTTGCGCCAGTAGGCCTCTATCCCCTCCTGCCCCTGGCGTGCCGACCAGTTGGCGAGATCCTCCCTGTCTCCCTGATAGTCAAACAGGGGCACCGACATGCCGCACGACGTCTGGACCCGTTCAATGTCCAGCAGGAAGATCTGGCGAGCCGCGACGCTCGGGGGGAACAGCGCCAGCAACGACGGCCACTGCGGATCAGTGCGGTGCAGCACCCGTGCCTGGCCATAGGCCCGCAGAATAAGCGGCGCCCCCTCGAAGGCGCAGAACATCACCGTCATGCGCGGCTGTTGCAGCACCTGGGCCGCGGACTCGTTGCCGCTGCCGGTCAGGTTGAGCCAGGCCAGGGTGCGGGCATCGAGGACGCGCAGCGAATCCCCGCCCTTGGGGGAGAGATTGACCGATCCCTTCGCGGCCGCCGTGCCGACAAAGAAGATCTTCCGCCCCTCGATAAAGGTGACATGGCGCGGCAAAAGCGCCTCGAACAGTTGTCCCATCCTGCCTCTCCCTGGTGCCTGGAACCGGATTGCCTAAAACAGGGCGCTGTTGAGCCACAGGTGCGCCCCTATGCCGACCATATAGCCAAGCAAAATGGCAGGCAACCACTTGAGGTGCCCGACGAAGGTATACATGCCCCTGGCCTGTCCCATCAGGGCCACCCCGGCGGCGGAGCCGACCGAGAGCAGACTGCCCCCCACCCCGGTGGTCAATGTCACCAGCAGCCACTGCCCCGTGCTCATCTGCGGCTCCATGGAGAGCACGGCGAACATCACCGGAATGTTGTCGATCAGGGCGGAGAGCAGGCCGATGGCGACGTTGGCCAGGGTCGGATCGCCACCGTCATAGAGGAAATGGGAGGCAAGCGCCAGATACCCCATAAACCCGAGGCCGCCGACGCACATCACCACCCCGTAGAAGAAGAGCAGGGTGTCCCACTCCGCCTTGGCAATCTTGTTGAACACATCGAACGGCACCACTGAACCCAGACGCAGCAGCCTGGCCTCGTCCCCGGTGCGCTCATACAGCGCCCGTGCCCGGGCCAGGGTGACGGGCTGGGTCTTTCGCAGATAGAAACTGAAGAATTGCAGGTAGCCCAGCCCCATCATCATGCCGAGCACGGGGGGCAACCCCAGGAAGTGATGGCAGGCGACGGCGGTCACTATGGTGAGCACAAAGAGCAGCACGATGACAACGGCGCCGCGCCTTGGCACCACCATCTCGCCCGGCATAGCGGGCACCAGACGGGGCACCATCAGGCTCATCAGGGTGGCCGGCACCAGGAAGTTGAGCAGGGCGGGGATGAAGAGCAGCAAGAACTGCTGGAACGGCACCTTGCCCGCCTGCCACACCATCAGGGTGGTGATGTCGCCAAAAGGGCTGAAGGCGCCGCCCGCATTGGCCGCCACAACGATGTTGATGCAGGCCAGGTTGATGAAGCGGCGCTCCCCGTTGGCCACGTTGAGTACCACTGAGCACATCAGCAGCGCCGTGGTGAGGTTGTCCACCACGGGAGAGATGAAAAAGGCGAGAAAACCGGTGAGCCAGAAGAGCGTACGCAGGCTGAATCCCGCCTGCACCAGGCGTACCCGCAGCACGGCGAACAGCAGCCTGTCCTCCATGGCGTTCACATAGGTCATGGCCACCAGCAAGAAGAGCATCAGCTCGGCATACTCCAGCAGGTTGTGCCGAAAACCGGCCTGAACCAGCTCGCTGTGCCCCTGCCCCGTATAGACCAGGCCGATGGCTATCCAGATGATGCCGGCGGCCACCAGCACCGGCTTGGATTTTCGCAGCTTCAGGTACTCCTCGGCCATCACCAGGGCGTAAGCCAGGGCGAAGATGGCGAGGGCGAAGAGCCCGACCCCGCTGTGGGTCAGATCGAGGGGGCCGTTGCCCGCAACTGCGGGGGCACTGAGCAGGGCCGCTCCGGGCACGAGGCGAAGGAGTCCAGACATGGCGGCATCTCCTGGCAGGCGTCTGGCATTGAGGCTAGCAGCGCAAAGGGAAGCCGCCCTCCTTGTCATCCTGATGAGCGGCCCGCCGCGGGCACTCAGGCAAACATGAGCGAGGCCCGTTGCCGGGCCCCGTCATCAGGAGGTCTTCTTGCCAAAACCCGATTGCTTGAGGGTGTAGCCTGCGCTGTTTTGCCAGGCATCCAGCCCGCTTCGGTTGTTGCCCGCCACCAGGCTCGCGGCCAGGCTCGGGCTGTTGAAGAGCTGATCGGCGGTAAAGATGAAGCCCCCTTCGGGGTGGGGAGTGAGCACCCCCTTGCCCAGCAGCTCCTGGCGCAGCTCGATCACCGCCTCGCGCAGGGAGGCCGCATCCTCGCCGTTGGCGGTGGAGCCCGCCTGGACCATGAAACCGGGGTTTTGCCGCTTGCCCACCGGATAACCATGGGCCTCTGCCCCCTTGCCGTTGAAGTGGTAGAGCTCGCGCTCCCCCGGCTTGTTGTCGGAGAGGGCCTTTTGCAGGGTCATCAGCTCGTTGTAGATATCGATGGGGACCACGGCAGCCTGCTTGACGCCCTTGCTGTCGACGATAAAACTGACTTGCTTGTGTAACATCCTTGCTCATCCTGTGACCCATGGAGGCCCCTATTCTAACCACCTCAGGCGAGCGGGATCCAGCGAGGATCCCCATCCCTTTTGCAGGCGCGATCACTAACTGGCATAGTGACGGACATTGTGAAAGCCATTGACCATCAAACGGTTATCCCATGCTTAGCCTGCGCAACCTCAGTAAACGCTTCGCCAACGGCGGCGAGACGCTCCCCCTGTTCGAGGGGCTAGATCTCGCCCTCACCCCGGGGGAAACCTGCCTGCTGCTGGGGCAAAGCGGCTGTGGCAAGTCCACCCTGCTCAACCTCATCGCCGGTCTCATCGCCCCGGACGAGGGGGAGATCTGGCTGGAAGAGACCCGCCTCGACACCCTGCCGACAGATGAGCGGGCCCGCCTGCGTGGCCGCCATTTCGGCATCGTCTATCAGGATTTCAACCTGCTGCCGACCCTGACCGTGGCCGAGAACCTCGCCCTGCCCCTTCAGATAAACCACCTGCCCCAGGACGATGGGCGCCTCGATGCCCTGCTCGCGCGCCTTGGCATGAGCCACAAGCGCCACGCCTGGCCGGAGCAGCTCTCCGGCGGCCAGCGCCAGCGGGTGGCGCTGGCCCGTGCCCTCATTCATCAGCCCCGTTGGCTGCTCGCCGACGAACCCACCGGGAGCCTTGATGAACACAACGCCGAGCAGGTGATGGCCCTGATGATGGCGGCGGTGCGCGATACCGGCGCAGGCCTCTTGCTGGTGAGCCACAACCCGGGCTATGGCGACCTGGCGGATCGGGTGCTGCGCCTTGAAGGGGGGCAACTGGTCGAGCTCAAGGGGCGCCGCCATGGCTGACGTCTGCCGGGGGGCCTGCTGATGTTGCCCCTCAAGGCACTGCTGCGCCTCTATCGCGCTCACCCCTGGTTGCTCTTGATGAGCCTGGCCGGGCTCACCCTCGGGGTCACCCTGGTGGTGGCCATCGAGCTCTTGAACCACAGCGCCCGCACCAACTTCGTCGCTGCCCGCAGCCAGCTCGCCGGGGAGGCCAACTACCGCCTGGCCCCCCAGGGTGGCCTGGATGAGCAAGTCTACGTGAGGCTGGTGCGAAGCCAGCCGAACCTTGACGCCATGCCAGAGCTTCACGCCTGGCTCAAGGACGAGCAGGGGCGCAGCTTCCAGTTGCTGGGGATGGATCTCTTCAACCCCGGCCCCCTGCGCCGCCTCTTTGGCGATGCGCCAGACAGCCAACCCGATGTCTCGTTGAATCGCGCCGACAGCGTCTGGCTGGCCGCCCCCGAGGCGAGGCGCCTTGACTGGCAACCGGGTCAGTCGCGAACCTTTGTGCTGGGGGATGAGGGGCAACGCCCCCTGACCCTGACCCTGGCGGGCACCTTCGAGCCCGGCGCCGTACCCATGGAGCGGCTGCTGGTGACCGACATCGGCCTCGCCCAGCCCCTGCTTGGCAAGGCTGGCAGACTGGATCGCATCGTCTTCAAGCTCAGCGATGCGCAGGCCAATACCTTGCAAAGAGCCTTGCAGGCGGCCCTGCAATCCTATGCCCCCCATCAGCCCCTCTGGCTTGAGCCCATCAGTCCGGCGCTCGATGCCAGCCAGCTCGGTGATGCGCTGGCTCTGAACCTCACGGCGCTCTCCCTGCTCGCCATGGCGGTGGGATTGTTTTTGGTGTTCAACGCCCAGCGCTTCGTGCAGAGCGTGCGCCGCCCCCAGCTGGCCCAGCTCATCATCCTCGGCATGCCGCCGCGCCGGCTGCTGCGCTGGCTGACCCTGGAGCTCCTGATCCTCGCCAGCATCGGCACCCTGCTCGGGCTGCTGCTGGGGAGCCTCCTGGCCCTCACCCTGATGGGGCAGCTCACCCAGGCGCTGGCCGATCTCTATGGCCCCAACCCCATCGATCTGCTGCGCCTCTCCCCCGCGAGCCTTGGCAAGGCGCTGGTCATTGGCCTGCTGGGCACGCTCGCCGCCAACCTGCCCGGCTGGTGGCAACTGCTGCGCCAATCCCCCCTTGCGCTGCGAGAGGGCAACAGCCGCCCGCCGGCTCATCCCTGGCAACGTCGGGGGCTCGCCATCGCCATCCTGCTGCTCTGCGCCCTGTGTCTGTGGCGGCCAGAAACCGGCCTTGGCGGCGCCCTCTTCGTGGCCGGAGGCTGGCTGCTCGCCATGGCGCTCGCCCTGCCCGATGTGCTGCGCGCCGTGCTGGGCCGGCTGCGTGCACGCGGCCCCCTCACCGCCCGGCTCGGGGTGGCAGAAACCCTCTATCACCTGGATCGCACCGCCATCGCGGTGATGGCGCTGCAACTGGCCATCGCCGCAGCCATCGGCATCGGGGTCATGGTGTCGAGCTTTCGCTCGAGCGTGGAGATCTGGCTCGGCCAGCGTCTGGCCGCCGATCTCTACGTCACCGCCCCCAAGGGGGTGGCCGGCAGCAGGGGCGCCCTCGGCGAGCAGACCCTCAACACCATTCTTGCCGCGCCGGACGTGCGCGCCGCCTCCCGCCGCGCCGTGCTCCCCGCCCGCTGGCAGGGGCAGCCCATCGAGTGGGCGCAGATGGACTTTATCCCCGAGCTCAAAGCCGCCTACCCGCTGCTGGCCGGGCGCTGGCCCGCCGCTCCCGACGAGGTGCTGGCGAGCGAACCGCTGACGGTACGCCTCGGGGTCAGGGTGGGCCAGCGCCTCGAGGTAACCAGCGAAGGGGGGCCGAGGGCTTTCACCGTCACCGGCGTCTATCAGGATTACGGCAGCGACAAGGGGCAGATACTGCACGCCTTCGAAGGGAGCAAGGTGCAATCCCTTGCCCTCTTCAGCCCGGATCCCGAGCACCTTGGCGACAGGCTCAGGAGCCAGTTTGGCGAGCAGGTGAACCTGTTGCCCGCCCCCGCCATCCACGCCGCCGCCCTCAGGGTGTTCGATCAGACCTTCGTGGTGACCGAACTATTGAAGTTGCTCATTCTGGGGATCGCCTTCGTCGGCATCGGCTCGGCCTTTATGGTGCTGGGACTGGCTCGGCGCGGCGAGTTGCAGACCCTGCAAAGCCTTGGCCTGAGCCCGCGCCACTGCCGCCGGCTGCTGGTGTGGCAAGGGGCGGGCCTCGGGCTGCTCACGGCGATCCTGGCATTGCCGGTGGGCTATGGCCTTGCCTGGGTGCTGATTGAGGTGGTCAACCCCCGCGCCTTTGGCTGGCGGCTGGCCTTCGAGGCCGCCCCCCTGCACGCCGTCACGGCGCTTCTGCTGGCGCCGGTGTGCGGGGCACTGGCCTCCTGGTACGCCGCAAGGAGAGTGGTATGACATATTGGTTGACGCACTGGCTCAGCCATGGCTTGACGTTCCCATTGACCAGATCTCTGTCACCGCCCCTGATTCAGCGCAGAGAAGCGCACAGAGCTGCCGCGAATCATCCCCTCTCCCTTCGGGAGAGGTCCAGGGTGAGGGGAATCTTGTCCTCTTGGCTTGCAGCCCTCTTGGTCCCGCTTGTTGCCATAAGCGGCCACGCGCAGGCCAGCAATCTGGGGAGCATCCTGGGTGGCGGCAACGATCACTTCAAAAAGGCCCTGCCGGGTCAGTCCATCAACCTGCCCGCGGATCACGCTGCCCACCCCGACTACCGCTCCGAGTGGTGGTATCTCACTGGCAACCTCAAAGACGAGCAAGGGCGCGGCTACGGCATGCAGTGGACCCTGTTTCGCCAAGGCATTGAACAGGAGCTCACCTCGGAGAACCCCTGGCTCACCCCCCAGCTCTGGCTTGCCCAGTTCGCCATCACGGATGTGAGCAAAGGCAGCCACCAGCAGGACGAGCGCACCAGCCGCCAGGGGCCAGGGCTCGCCGGTGCCAGCGGCGGTGAGTATTGGCTGAAAGAGTGGGTGCTTACCTCTCAAGGGGAATCGCTCTTTCCCGCCACCCTCAAGGTGCAGAGCAAGGCGGGGGATCTTGATGTGAAGGTGAGTGCCGCCAAGCCCGCGGTGCTGCAAGGCAAAGCGGGTTACAGCGAGAAGAGCCCGGGCAACGCCTCCTTCTACTACTCCTACCCCCGCCTGACCATCAGCGGCACCCTGACCCTGGATGGCGAGACCCGCACCGTCAGCGGTGAGGGGTGGTTTGATCACGAGTGGAGCAGCTCGGTATTGGCCGAGTGGCAATCGGGCTGGGACTGGTTCTCCCTGCAACTTGATGACGGGCGCGAGCTGATGCTGTTTCGCCTGCGCACCAAGGCAGGACGCTCTGAACCGGAGAACCGCTACGGCATCCTGATTGAGCGGGACGGCAGCAGCCGGGTGCTGAGCCCAGATCACATCCACCTCACCCCCGGCAAGACCTGGCGTGGCCCCAAGGGGCAGCCCTACCCCGTCGAGTGGCAACTGGAAGCCGCCGATATGAAGCTCGTTATCAAGGCGCGCCAACCCAATCAGGCCATGACGGGGCGCTTCGACTACTGGGAGGGAGCGGTATCCGTCTCGGGGGATGCCAAGGGCGTCGGTTATCTGGAGATGACGGGGTATTGAGCATTGCCCCTGCTTACCCCCTGGTGACAGCCCACGCGCTATCAAAAACCCCGGCCAGGCAGGGGTAACAACGCAGTGCTGGGGCGGGATATCAAGACGGGATCAGGGCTGCTTGTCGCCCACCATCATCAGGCCATGCTGTTCGGAGAAACCCACCACCAGGGTCGTCTTGCGGGTATCCGGCATCTCGAATGCGGTGACGTAGGCCAGCGCCTCTTCCTTGGCCGTTGCCCGGCCAGGCATTACCCTTGACCGCCGGCCCTTGGGTACTCAATATCCGGCAAGAATCTTGCGCACCCACCTTTCTGTTGCCCACCTTTCTGAGCAAGCTGTCGTCAGGGTGGGAATTGCCAAAAAAGTGGGCATCCCACAATTACACCAGCGACTTCACCTGGACTTCACATAACTTCATTTCCCTCTCACAAACCCACCGTATCTTATGTCTGGTGATGGAGGTGTATGGCCTGTTACAGGAGGACACGGATTTATCCTGACTTTATTAGAAGAGAAGGGGTACAGGCAATAAGCTGGAGGGTCGATAATTATCGGATGACCGGGATCACCCTCAACAAGTGGCCGACCTATCTATTTGGCAAAGAGGAAACATGGGTCAAGTGATATCAAAAAACGTTCTTACCATATGCCATGGGCAATCAGATTTTTCAAATAAAAACATGCCAACCTATAATAAATATATATGACCGAATACGACTCATCAGTAAACTTGAAAAACATACCAAGATTATATCTCCATTTTATAGCTTAAAATTTGCAGAAGGTTAAAAGAACTCCTAATGAAAATCACTATATCAAGCCTCATAACCACGTTGTTGGCATCGAGTATTATCCTTCTATCTCCGAGTGCATTCGCATCCGCGCTGGAAGAAAAAGTTAATTTTTTTGAAAAGCAAGGGTGGCGTGTTGGTGTCACTGTGTTAGATACAAAATCAGGTAAGCACGAATCCATAAACGGCGACCAACGCTTCCACTTTAATAGCACAATCAAAGCATTGGCTTGTGCCAATGTACTTGAAAAAGTGGATAAAGGACAACTTACTCTCAATGACTCTTTCATATTAAAAGAGTCTGACATTGTCACGCATTCTCCGGTAGCGGAAAAGCTCGTAGGTAAACGGTTT
This sequence comes from Aeromonas sp. R10-1, assembly GCF_040908465.1. Lineage (NCBI taxonomy): Bacteria > Pseudomonadati > Pseudomonadota > Gammaproteobacteria > Aeromonadales > Aeromonadaceae > Aeromonas > Aeromonas sp. R10-1. The sequence continues at coordinate 109,297 of NZ_JBFODT010000014.1, read as the reverse complement.
ACGCTTGGAGATGCTTGTGAATCTACCTTGACATACAGTGACAACACTGGCGCAAACTATGCCATATCTTCCGTTGGTGGCCCTACGGCTTTAACTTCATTTATGCGTTCAATGGGAGATAACGTTTTACGTTCTGACCGTTATGAGCCGGAATTAACAAAGAACATTGAATATGATATCAGAGATACAACGACTACAGATGCAATGGCTCTCAGCCTAAACAAACTGCTTTTACAAGATGTATTGTCAACAGAATCCAGGGCCCAACTGAAGCAATGGATGATGGGAAACAGAGTCGCTGATGACTTGCTCAGGGCATCTTTACCAAAAGGTTGGTCAATAGCGGACCGTTCCGGGGCCAGTGACTATGGTGTGCGCGGGATCATATCCATGGTTTGGTCAGAAACCCAGCATCCCATTGTCATTACAATGTATGTAAGAAAAGAAGGCTCTTCAATTCACGAGCGTGATAAAGTCATTGCCGATATTGGCTCGGTGATTTTCGGTGCTTATCAATAAGTGTGGTCTTGGAAAGGTATCATCAAAACGCGCTGCACAAATAAGTGATGCTGTGCGTGTAAAAATCTAGAACACCCACCTATTAGCCAACCAACAAGACCCGGCAGAATTCATTCTGCCGGGTCTTGTTCATTTCGCCGCCTGATCCACCAGATAGAGGATGCTGTGATAGGGAATGCCGGCGTGCTGGCTGAGCCCCATTTCACAGGTGCGGCTGTTGCTGAATCCCTGACGGCAATCCCTGGGCACCTGGGCGGGCAGGCTGGCGAGTGCGGCAGCGTTGAGCTCCGGGGTCATCAGCCCCTTGTCGCCGGCAAAGCCGCAGCACTGGATATGCTCAGGGACTATCACCTCCCGGGCACAGGCGCGGGCCAGCGCCTGCATCTTCTCCCCCAGCCCCATGCGCCGGCTGCTGCAGGTGATATGGAGCATCACTGTCTCATCGATGGGGGTCAGCTCAAGGTGGGGCAGCAGGTGTTCCAGCACAAAGGCGGAGGGTTCGAACACCCGAAGGCCCTTGCCGAGCGCCCCCGAGAGCAGTCGCTGCACGCAGGGGCTGGTGTCGAGCAGCACGGGCCAGCGCCCCTGCTCGCTTGCCTGCCACAGGGCCTCGGCCAGCTCACTGCGCTTAGCCTGTGCCACCTCGCTCATCCCCTTGCTGTCATAGGGCATGCCGCAGCAGAGCCCCTCAATGCCTTGCGGCACGATGACCCGGCAACCCGCTTTATTGAGCAAGGATTGCACCACGTCCGGCAGTGACGGGGCCTCCTCCTGCTGGCCAAATACCCGGCTGGCACAGGAAGGTAGATAGACCACAGCGCGCTCGCTGGATCCATCATTGCTCCCCTCCCCTGATAGCCACCGGTAGCGGCTCGGCCCCGGCAGGGTGGGCAGCCAGGCGGGGGTGCGCTGGCCGCTCAGATGGCGAACCCCGTTCACCAGCCCTGCCAACGCTTTCTCTCCCAATAGCTTGCCGGCAATCCCTTTGAGCCCGAGGGCCCCACGGGCCGTGCGGGTAACGCCAGCGAAGTGATCGGCGCTCCAGCGGGCGATGGGCACGAAGCGCTGGTATTTGTCTGTGCGCAGCTTCTTGATCAGGCTGCCGGTGTTGATGCCCACCGGGCAGCGATCGGCGCACAGCCCCGTCGCGGCGCAGGTCTCAATCCCTTGATAGTCAAATAGCTGGGCCAGCTGGTTGGAGGGCTCATCGGCACGAGTGCGGCGGGCCAGTTCGCGGTAAAGCACGATGCGCTGGCGCGGCGAGAGCGACAGGGTGCGCGAGGGACAGACCGCCTCGCAAAAGCCGCATTCGATGCACGGATCCACGATGGCATCGCTCGCCGGCATGGGCTTGAGGTGGGCCAGGTGGGCCTTGGGGTCGTCGTTGATGATGACGCCGGGATTGAGCAGGCCATCGGGGTCCAGCAGCGCCTTGATGCGGCGCATCAGCGCCATCCCCTCCGGCCCCCATTCCAGCTCCACATAGGGGGCCATGTTGCGGCCGGTGCCGTGCTCGGCCTTGAGGGACCCGCCAAAGCGCACGGCGACGAGTTCGGCCACCGCATCCATAAAGGCGCCATAGCGGGCCACCTGGGCCGGATCGTCGAACCCCTGGGTAAAGACGAAGTGCAGGTTCCCCTCCAGCGCGTGGCCGAAGATGATGGCTTCACCGTATTCGAAGCGATCGAACAGGGCTTGCAGCCCCGCCACCCCTGCCGCCAGGCGCTCGATGGGAAAGGCGACATCCTCGATGATGACGGTGGTGCCGGTGGTGCGCACCGCCCCCACCGCCGGGAAGAGCCCCTTGCGAATGGCCCAGAGCCCGGCGCTGTCGCTGGTAAAAGGCACAGAGGCGACCTGGGCGAACTCGGCGGCCATGGCCGTCACCTGCTCGCAGCGATCCATCAGCTCTTCCTTCGATTCCCCATGCACCTCGACAAGCAGGGCGCAGGCAGCCAGGTCCAGGGTCTTGATAAAATCCGGCAGGCCGGGCTTGCCCGCCACCGAGCGAAGGGAGCGCCCATCCATCAGCTCCACCGCCGCCACCGCCGCACTTTTCAGGCGCGAGGTGGCCAGACAGGCCTGCTCGGCGTCCCGAAACACCAGCAGGGCTGAGGCCTTGTGGGGGTATTCGGGCACGGTGTCGAGCACCACCTCGGCGATAAAGCCGAGGGTCCCCTCCGAGCCAATCATCAGGTGGGTGAGGATATCGACGGGGTCCTCATGGTCGAGCAGGGCATTGATGGCGTAGCCGGTGGTGTTCTTGAGCCGGTACTTGTGGCGAATTTTGGCGGCAAGCTCGGCATTCGCCAGCAACTCGGCGCGCAGGGCGGCGAGCCCGGCCAGCAGCTCCGGGCGCCTGGCCGCAAAGGCGGCGCGGCTCTGGGGGTCGCCGCTCTCCAGCACGGTGCCATCGGCCAGCAGCAACGTCATGGCGTGCAGGGTGTGATAGCTGTTGTGGGCGGTGCCGCAGCACATGCCGCTCGCGTTGTTGGCGGCGATGCCGCCAAGCTTGCAGGCGTTGATGGAGGCGGGATCCGGCCCAATCTTGCGCCCCAGAGGCGCCAGATAGCGGTTGGCATCGGCGCCGATCACCCCGGGTTGCAGGGCGATGCGGGCCCCCTCGTCCAGAATGCGGTGGCCGCGCCAGCTATCGGTCAGGGTGATGAGCACCGAATCGCTCAGGGCCTGGCCCGAGAGGCTGGTGCCGGCGGCGCGAAAGGTACACGGCAGGCCCAATTCGCGGCACACCGACAGCACGAAGCGCACTTCATCCAAAGAGTCGAGGCGCACGATGCGCTCGGGCACCAGGCGGTAGAAGCTGGCGTCCGTGCCGTGGGCCAATCGCAAGTCCGGGTCGCTCACCAGCCGCTCCGGCGGGATGCGCGAGAGCACGGCGGCGTCAAATTCATTCCAGCGCATCAGCAATCCTCCACCAGCACGACCAAGAGACGGCTCGGGCCATGGGCGCCGTAGGCCAGGGTCTGCTGGATGTCGGCGGTCTTGGAGGGGCCGGAGACCAGCAGCAGATTGGTGGGCATGGCCTGCTGCCAGCGCCCGGCCGCCACCAGCCCCGCCAGGTTGTCGGCGATGGTGGAAGCCGCCAGCAGGGCGATATGGCAGGGGGGCACCAGGGACAAGGTGCGCGGCTCGCTGCCATCGGGCAGCAATACGAGCGTGCCGGTATCGGCGATGGCCCCCGCGCAGTGGGTGATGCCCGCCTGACAGACGTCGAACAGATCGTCCTTCCAGCTCGCGAACTCGCCAGAGGGGGTCAACACAGATCGCCCGGCGCAGGCGGCCGCAACCACCGCCTGCCAGCGGCCACCCTGGCCACAGGCCAGATGCGTCATGCCTTCTTCATCCAGCCAGGCGGTCAGCTCCTGGGCCAGGGTTGCCTGTTGGACTGTGAGGATCTCGGCGTGGCTGGCGCTGATCCCGGCAACAAAGCGCTCACGCCGCGCCTGTTCATCCTCCCCGCGCCAGGGCTGCCAGCCATGGGGGGCGTGGGCCATGGGGGTGGCGGCGCCGCGCAGGCGACTTAATATGGCCTCTTTGCTCGACATTTCAGGACTCCTTCTTTTTCTGGCGCAGCAGGGCGTGCAGGCTCTGGGGGGCGGGTTGGGGGGCCTCGCGGCACTGGGTCCAGGGGCCCAGATGTTTGGGCATCAAGCCCCGCAGGCGACCGGCCACCCCGGTTGCGGCGTGGTAGAGGCGCGGGTGGGTGGCGGCAAAGGCAAAGCCCTGCATGGCAAGGGTCTCGAGTCGGCTCCTGGCCGCCCCCTGCCCCGCCAGCGGTTCGTGACCGGGCTGTGCGTCGTGCTTGGCCTCCCGGCGCAGGCGCTGCAACATGTCGGGAATGGGGATGCGCACCGGGCACACCTCGCCGCAGGCACCGCACAGGCTGGAGGCCGTCACCAGATCCTGGGTACTTTCCAGCCCCAGCAGGTGGGGGGAGATGATTTTGCCGATGGGCCCCGGGTAGATGGTGCCGTAGGCGTGGCCGCCAATGCGGGTGTAGACCGGGCAGTGGTTCATGCAGGCGCCGCAGCGGATGCACTGCAATGTCTTGCGCAGCTCCTCATCCCGGTAAGCCTGGCTGCGGCCGTTGTCGAGCAGCACCAGGTGCACCTCGTCCGGGCCGTCCAGCTCCCCTGCCCGGCGCGGGCCGCTGATGACGTTGAAGTAAGTCGTGATGGCCTGACCGGTGGCCGAGCGGGTCAGGGCGCTGTAAAGGGGCGGCACGTCGGATAGGCACTCCACCACCTTCTCGATGCCGGTGATGGCCACGTGGACTTTCGGCACAGTGGTGCACATGCGCCCGTTGCCCTCGTTCTCGACGAGGCACAGACTGCCGGTCTCGGCCACCGCGAAGTTGACGCCGGAGAGCCCCATGCCGGCGCGGCGAAACTCTTCGCGCAGGGCCCGCCGCCCGGTCTGGATCAGAGCGTCCACGTCCGTGGTGGGGGTGAAGCCTTCCAGGTTGCCGGCGAAGGTGTCGCTCACCTCCTGCTTGTTCTTGTGGATGGCGGGCATGATGATGTGGGACGGGGTGTCGCCGTCGAGCTGGACGATAAACTCCCCCATGTCGCTCTCAAGGCAGCGGATGCCGTGGCGCGCCATCTCGTGGTTGAACCCCACCTCCTCGCTCACCATGGACTTGCCCTTGACGATGCTGCTCACCCCGTTTTTTTGGGCGATGCGAAGGATGATGGCGTTGGCCTCGGCCGGCGTCTGGGCCCAGTGCACCCGGATGCCGTTGCGCTCACAGTTGGCTTCGAGCTGCTCCAAAAGGTCCGGCAGGCGCGAGAGACAGCGCTGGCGAATTTGCTCCGCCGCATCGCGCACCGCCGCTTCTTCGGCGGGGTCGGCGAAGGCATCCCGGCGCTTGGCGCGCAGGTAATCCATGGCGCCGCGAAAATTCTGGCGCAGCACGGGGTCGGCCAGGGCCGCCTCGGCCTGAGGATGGAAGCGGCGCGGCGAATACTTGGCGTGATCAGACATGGGGCTGGGCCTCTTTGGTATGAGCCAAATCGCTAACAGCGGCGCCGTTATGAGCTATTTCGTCACTGTCGGGGCGGCTGTGGGCGAGCAGGAAGCTCGCCAGGTGGGTGGCAGGCAAGATCCTGCCCTGATAGGCCAGGGATCCCTTGATGTTCAAGAGGCACCCCCAGTCGGCGCTCACCAGGGTGTCGGCGCCGGTGGCCAGCAGGTGGCGGGTCTTGTCTTCGACCATGGCCTGGCTGATGTGGGGGTGGCGCACCGAGAAGGTGCCGCCAAAGCCGCAGCACTCGCTCTCGTAGGCCTGTTCATGCAAGGTGACGCCATCGAGCTGCCCCAGCAGGCTGCGGGCCGTGGTGTGTACCTGCATCTCGCGTCGGGCCGAGCAGGAGGTGTGCATGACGATGCTCGCCTCCCCCACCCCGTGCCAGCGCACCCGGCAGACCCGGGCCAGAAACTCGGTGAGCTCGAACACCCGATCGCAAAAATCGGCCACCTCGGGGCTCTCGGGGAAGAGGCGGCGGTAGTGGTGGTGCATCATGCCCCCGCAGGAGCCCGACAGCACCACCACCGGCCAGGGCTCGGGGAAGAGCGCCATCTGGCTTTGCGCCACCTTGCGCGCCTCCTCCTCGTGACCCGAGGTGTAGGCCGGCTGCCCGCAGCAGGTCTGTTTCTCGACAAAGTGCACCCTTATCCCTTCCCGCTCGATCAGGGCGATGGCATCGAGCCCCGCCACCGGGTCGAACAGGTCCACCAGACAGGTGGCGTAGAGATAGACATCGGCCGGCTTGGCCGGGTAGACCCGCATTACCTTCATCACTTGCTCTCCTTACTTGAGCTGCAGCAGTGCGTCCGAGATGTGGAAGCTGTACATGAGCGCCAGCCCGATAAGGCCGGTGACCAGCAGGTAGTAGAGGGTCGGCAGCGCCGTCTTGCGCAGCGTCGCCCCCTCACGGCCGAGCAGCCCCACGGTGGCCGACGCCGCCACCACGTTGTGAATGGCGATCATGTTGCCCGCGGCGGCGCCGACTGCCTGCAGGGCCAGCATGGCGGCGGTGGAGACCCCCAGGGTCTGGGCCACTTCAAACTGGAACTGGCTGAACATCATGTTCGATACCGTGTTGGAGCCGGCGATAAAGGCCCCCAGCGCGCCGATGGTGGCGCTGAGCGCCGGGAAGAACTCCCCCACCAGCCCGGCGGCAAAGTTGGCGGTGGTCACCGGCATGCTGGCGAGATCCGCCCCGTTGACGCCGGAGTTGATGAAGATGCGCACCATGGGCACGGTGAAAATCAGCACGAAGCCGGCGCCGATCAGGGTGCGGCTGGACTCCCCCAGCGCCCGACCGAAGGGGACGAGGGAGCGCGACTGCAGCCAGGTGGCGAGCAGGGCGCAAAGCACCAGCAGCCCCCCCGGCAGGTAGAGCGGCTCAATCGACGCGCTGACCCCCTTCTCCCCCAGCAGATCCGTGAAGGCGAGGCTCACCGACAGGAGGCTTGCCTTGAACTCCGGGCTCACCCGGCTCGCCACCAGCAGGAGCGCCAGCGCCACATAGGGGAGCCAGGCCAGCATGAGCGACATGGGGCGGCCGGCGGCCTCTTTGAGATCGAGCTTCAAGGAGCCCAGCCACTCGGCGGGCCACTCGTTCTCGGGGGCGAAATCCCAGGAGTTCTTGGGCACCAGAAAACCGGCTCGCGCCGCCGTCACCACCAGGGCCAGCCCCACCAGGCCGCCGATGAGGGACGGGAACTCGGGGCCGAGCAGCATGCCGGTGAGGGCATAGGGGACGGTGAAGGCGAGCCCGGCGAAAATCGCAAACGGCAGGATGGAGAGCCCTTCGGTCCAGCTGCGGTTGCGGCCGAAGAAGCGGGTCAGCATCATCACCATCAGCACCGGCATCAGGGTGCCGACGGTGGCGTGAATGAGGGCCACGTTGGTGGTCACCTGTTGCAGGTAGATGTCCCAGCTGCTGCCACCGGCGCTCAAGGTCTGGCCGATTGCCTGGTTATCCAGCCCCTTGTTGATGCCCACCAGGATGGGGGTGCCCACCGCACCGAACGACACCGGGGTGGACTGGATCATCATGCCGAGCAGCACGGCGGCGAGCGCCGGAAAACCGATGGCCACCAGCAGGGGGGCGGCGATGGCGGCCGGGGTGCCAAACCCCGAGGCCCCCTCGATAAAGGCACCGAAGCACCAGGCGATGATGATGGCCTGGATGCGCCGGTCCGGCGAGATATTGGTGAAACCGCCGCGGATCGCGGTGATGGCGCCGGTGTGCTTGAGGGTGTTGAGCATCAGGATGGCGCCGAACACGATCCAGAGCACGGTCACCGTGATGATGAGCCCCTGCAGGCTGGAGGCGAGCACCCGGGTCGGGCTCATCTGCCAGCCCCAGAGGGCGATGAATACGGTCAGGATAAAGGCGATGGGCATGGCGCGCTTGGCGGGCCAGTTGAGGCCGAGCAGCAGCACGGCGGCCACCACGATCGGCGAGAAGGCCACCAGGGCCAACAGGGTGTCTGTCATCATTGCGTCCTTGTCCAGAGGGGTGCAGAGGCGCACCTTGTTGTTGTTTTGTTAAGCGGACGTGACCTTACCCTGTTCCTTTTTCGCGATATATGGAAATAATGAACAACATTCGTTCCAAAAGTTGATCAATATGGCCAGTACCGACGACCTCATCCTCTTCGCCCAGGTGGTGGAGGCCGGCTCCTTCAGCAAGGTGGCCGAACAAAATTCCCTGACAAATTCAGTGGTTAGCAAGCGGATCGGGCGTCTTGAGGAGGAGCTCGGGGTCCAGCTCCTCTATCGCACCACCCGCCGGCTCACCCTGAGCGAGGCGGGCAAGGCGCTCTATCAAGGTGCCAAAAATGTGAAGGCCGCCGCACTGGACGCCTTCGACGCGGTGGCGGGATTTGGTGAAAAGGTGAGCGGTCATGTGCGGATGTCGGTGCCCACCATCTCCGGCGAGCTCTTGCTCGCCGATGCGGTAGCCGATTTTTGCCAGCAGCACCCGGGGCTCACGGTGGAGATGTCGCTGGACAACCGCTTCGTCAACCTGGTGGAAGAGGGGTTCGATCTGGTCATTCGCACCGGCTATCTGGATGACTCGAGCCTGATTGCCCGCCACATTCTCGACTCCCAGTGGGTCATCTGCGCCGCCCCCGCCTATGTGCGCCGCTTCGGGGCACCGCGGGAGCCGTCGGATTTGCTCACCCACAACTGCCTGCGCTACGCCTACCAGAGCACGGGGGCCTCGGAGTGGGCCTTCAAGGGGGAAGAGGGCAACTATCTGGTGTCGGTGTCGGGGAGCTTTTCAACCGACAACGCCGGCGCCCTGCGCAAGGCGGCGCTGGGGGGGCGCGGCATCGTCTATGTGCCGCGCTGTCTGGTCTATCACGACCTGATGCAGGGGGATCTGGTGGACTTGTTTCCCGACCGGGTGGGCAAGAAGCTCGGCATCTACGCCGTCTACCCCTTCACCCGCCAGCCGCCGCGCAAGATAAGGCTGCTCATCGAGCACATCCGCCAGCGCTATCTGGAAATTGGCCACTACTTCATCTGAGGCCCTTGCCGGGCCTCAAAGGGCGGATGACGCCGCCTGACGGGAGAGAAACGCCAGGGACTGGCGGTTGAAGTGATCCGGCTGCTCCACGTTGCAGACGTGGCCGCACTTTTCGATGATTTCGAGGCAACTGTAAGGGTCGCGGGCTACCTGCTCGCGCACCGGTGCGAGGAACATGTGATCCTCCTCCCCCATCACGTAGAGGGTGGGAATGGGCAGGGCCCGCTCGCGAAAGTAGCGCATCAGGGGGTTCACCTCGGTGGCGAGACGGAACCAGCGCTTGAACTCCTTCTGGCAGAGCTTGCGAGCCTCGCGCACGAAGAGGTTGCGGGACTCCTGATGGTGCTGGCGCGGCATGATGATGAAGGCGAACAGGCGGTAGAGCCACATGTAGGGCAGGAAGTGCTGGCCGAGGCGACCAAGCTGCACCAGCACCCGGGAGCGGATGTCGAGACGCAGGATGGCGCCGCCGAGCACCATGCTCTTGACCCGCTCGGGGCGAAGCTCCGCCAAATGGCGAATGAGGATGGTGCCAAGGGAGATGCCGACAAAATGGGCGTGGGGGATGCGCAGGTGATCCAGCAGGCGCAGGATGTCCTCGGTCACGGCCCGAAAGCTGTAGTGCCCCTTTACCACCTGCTGCAGCTGGTTGGACTGGCCGTGACCGCGAAGGTCCAGCAGCAGCACGTTGAAGTGCTCCCGGTAGGCCCGCAACTGCTTGAACCAGATGGAGGAGCTGCCGCCCGCACCGTGCACGAACACCACCCAATCCCGATCGGGACCCAGTTCAAAGGTCTTGTGGTACAACATCTCATGGGCTCCCGGGGTGATGGGGGGTATACTCGGCGCGCATATTAACAGAAGGCTCACCCCGGTGAACATGCTTCCACCATGATCGGACCAGCCTGGAGTCCCCATGACCCTCGTTCAATTGCGTGAATTTTTGCTCAGCCAGCCCGGCGCCACCGAGGACACCCCCTTCGGCCCGGAGATCCTGGTCTACCGCATCGCCGGCAAGATGTTTGCCCTGGTGGACTGGCAGGCGGAGCCCCTCTCCATCAACCTGAAGTGCGAACCCGAGCTCGCCCTGCTGCTGCGGGAGATCCACCCCGAGGTGAAACCGGGCTGGCACATGAACAAGCAGCACTGGAACACGGTGACACTGAGTGAAGGCCTGTCTGACGATCTCTGGCAGGGCTGGATAGTCCACTCCTATGAGCGGGTGGTGGCGGGTCTGCCCAGGGCGAAGCGGCCCCAGGCTCCCCGCGCGACCATCAGGGAGGGTTGACCCATGCCGTCTCTTTCTTCTCCTCGTATCGTCCCCCTCGAGGAGGCGCACATACCAAGGCTTTTGGATCTGTTCGAGCAGTCGGTACGCCGCCTGGGGCCTGCACACTACAGCCCGGAGCAGGTGGAGCAGTGGGCCAGGGGCGCCCATCACCCGGGGCTTGCCAGCCAGTTGCGCGAGCACCATGGCTGGGTCATCGAGCAAGACGATGTGCCCCTTGGCTTTGCCACCCTGAGCGATGACGGTCATCTCAGCCTGCTCTACGTGAGCCCGGATCATCCGCGCCAGGGGCTCGGCACCCTGCTGCTGGAGCGGGTGCTGGCAGCCGCCAGCCAGATGGGACTCGGCAGCCTCACCACGGAGGCGAGCGCCTTCAGCCTCGCCCTCTTCCTGCGTCACGGCTTCCTGCTGACCGGATTGGAGACGGTGGAGCGCGGCGGTGTCCAATTTATCCGCCATCGGCTCCACTGCCGCTTGCCATGACGGGTTCAGCCACTAAAATACGCACCATTTCCCCAAGGCAATGAAGAAAGGGCAGCCATCATGGTGGTAGAGAGCGACGGTTACATTGCGCTGATCGAGTATCTGGTAGAGAGTCTGGGTCTGTTCGAGAGCCAGCAACAAGGCGGCGGTGCCCAGACCATCGAGGATCTGGTGAGCAGCCGGGTGGCCGACAACCTGATGGCCATCTGCGAGCAGAACCCCCAGCTCGACCCCAAGGTGCGCTTCCTGATCATGCAGGAGGCCGATGCCGTGGTCGCCGACCTGGAAGAGGTGCTCTCCGCCGTCTGGTTGTCCGCCCCCAGCGAAGCCCAGCAAGCCTTCCTCATCGAGTTCATCGACCTCATCAAGAACCTGTTCGACAGCACCATCGGCTGATCCCATCCCTGCCGTGACGGCAAGGGGACGAGATGCAATGAGGCGAGGAGTGAGGCGGGACGCCCAATGAAAAGGGCCGCCTCATCGGGCAGCCCTGCTTGCTAGCATTGTCAATTCATCGCGCTTGTCAGAGTAATGAATTTCGGGGCAAAAAAATGTGTCTGGTCTTGGCAACCATCCGTGGTCGCTACCCTGTTGGTCAGCCAGGGTTCAGTTTAGTTCCCCACCTGACGCATTTTTTTCAATTATTTTTCATCACAATGACACGGGGGCCTGATGGCCCCCGTGGTATGCGATGACGCCTCAGCGACTCAGGCTGGGAGGCAGGCAGACGCCAATGCCCCCCAAGCCGCAATACCCCTCGGGATTCTTCTCCAGATATTGCTGGTGATAATCCTCGGCATAGTAGAAGGGGGCCAGCGGCAGGATGCGGGTGGTGATGGTGCGCCCATCACCGCTCGCCGTCATGGCCTGCTGGTAGGCGGCCAGGCTCTGCTGGGCAATCGCCTCCTGGGTGTCGTCCCCGACGAAGATGACGGAGCGATACTGGGTGCCGATGTCGCCACCCTGGCGCATCCCCTGGGCCGGATCATGGTGTTCCCAAAACAGCTTGACGAGATCCCCATAGCTGATGACCTTGGGATCGAACACCACCTGCACCGTCTCGGCGTGGCCGGTCAGGCCGCTGCACACCTCCTTGTAGGTGGGATTGGGGGTCAGTCCCCCCTGATACCCGGCGGCGGTGGAATAGACTCCGGGCTGCTGCCAGAACAGACGCTCCACCCCCCAGAAACAGCCCATGCCGAACCAGGCAAGCTCCATTCCCTCGGGCCAGGGCCCCTGGGTCGGGTGGCCGTTTACTGCATGCACCTGGCCAATCTCCAGCGCTTCCCGCCGTCCCGGCAGCGCCTCTGCCGGTGAAATAATCTGCTCCATATGCCCTGTCCTTGTATAAAACCCCGCGCAATGCGGCTGACGAAAAGGAACACCGAAGATATCAGGTTATTAGCCCGGATCAACCAGGGAGCGGCCCCCGGGGCGACCCTCCCGCCCTCGCCTGCGTCTTCCCCTCCCCACCCGCACTGGTCAAAATGGCGACAAAAAAACATCGAGTCGATATTTAGTCTTGATTTGTGAATTTATTTTCATATATTGGGCGAATTGCTGCTTTTTTATGGAATGAAACACGTGCGTGAACGCGAACCCAGCCTGGTCCATGCCTTTCGGCAATCCACCCCTTATGTCAATGTGCACCGGGGTGCCACCTTCGTCCTGATGATCGGCGGGGAAGCCATTTGTCACTCCAATTTCGCCAACATCGTCAGCGACATCGCCCTGCTGCAGACCTTGGGGATCCGCCTGGTGCTGGTGTTTGGTTCGCGCCCGCAAAATGACGAGGCCCTGGCCCGCGCCGGCATCCAGGCCCAGTATCACAAGCGGATCCGGGTCACCGACGATGCCAGTTTCGCCATCATCAAGCAGGTGTGCGGCGGTCTGCAATACGACATCACCGCCCAGCTCTCCATGGGCCTCGCCAACACCCCCATGCAGGGGGCCCGCATCAGCGTGGTGAGCGGCAACTTCGTCACCGCCCAGCCGCTGGGTGTGGATGACGGCATCGACTTCTGTCACAGCGGCCGGGTGCGTCGCATCGATGTGGAGGGGATCACCCGCCAGCTGGATCAGCACGGCCTGGTGCTCATCTCCCCCATCGGCTGCTCGGTCACCGGCGAGAGCTTCAACCTGAGCTCGGAAGAGGTAGCCCGCCGGGTGGCGGTGGATCTCAAAGCCGACAAGCTCATCTGCTTCAGCAGCACCCAGGGGGTAATGGACAGGCACGGGGAGGCCATCTCCGAGCTCTTCCCCGAGCAGGCCGAAGAGCTGCTAGTGGCGCTGGAGCAGGCGGGGGAAGAGATGTCAGGCACCGCCCGCTACCTGCGCGCGGCCATCGCCTCCTGCCGGGGTGGCGTGCCCCGCTCCCACCTGGTGAGCTATCAGGACGACGGCGCCATGCTGCAGGAGCTGTTCAGCCGCGAGGGGCTGGGTACCCAGATCGTGCGCGAAAGCGCCGAGCGGGCCCGGGCCGCCACCATTGAGGACATCGGCGGCATCCTGGATCTCATCCGTCCGCTGGAGGAGGAAGGGATCCTGGTGCGCCGCTCCCGGGAGCAGCTGGAGATGGAGATAGACAAGTTCACCATCATCGAGCGGGACGGCCTCATCATCGGCTGCGCAGCGCTCTATTGCTTCATGGAAGAAGCCATGGCCGAGATGGCCTGCGTCGCCATCCACCCGGAGTATCGCAACTCCAACCGGGGAGACACCCTGATCGCCAAGGTGGCCGAGCGGGCCAAGCGGCTCGGCATCCGTCGCCTGTTCGTGCTCACCACCCGCTCCATCCACTGGTTCCGGGAGCGGGGCTTCGATCCCCTGGAAGTCGAAGATCTGCCGGTGGAGCGCCAGCGCTTCTACAACTGGCAGCGTCGCTCCAAGGTTTTGTCCAAGACCATTTCGTAACTGATTGATCTTGTGCCTGGTTACCGTCAATTTTGTCCTTTTTTACGAACTCGATTGACAGTGCAATCCAGACCAAGGTATTTGTACATGCACGCCACCTGTCACAGGTGGCACCAGAAGAGGAGCGCTGCCCAGGCAGCCCAAGGGAGGACACCAGTGTCCAGTGAACTTGGGTCAGGGGGAGCAGCGCCGAGACGAGGCGAGTGACTGGACACCGCCACGTCGGCTGCGGGGGCTGAATCCCCCGGGTTGTCATCGGTAGTGGTCATCCCACACCGCGCCCCACTTGGGGCGGGTACGGGATGGGCTCTGCAGGTGGAGTGCTTCTGGCCGGGATCCTCGCGTTTTCCTGCCATTTTTTGCCTCCTCCTCTCTATTTGCCCGATGAAACCGGATTTTCACCTTGAGACAGGAGTATGCAATGAACCCGATCAATGTCGCCAAGTTTGGCGGAACCAGCGTCGCCAATGCCGCGGCCATGAACCACTGCGCCGACGTGGTGCTGGCCAATCCGGCGACCCGGGTGGTGGTGCTGAGCGCCAGCGCCGGCGTCACCAACCTGCTGGTGAGCCTGGCTCAGGGTGAACTGGACGAAGCCGGACAGGATGCCCAGCTTGCCAGGCTTGCCGACATCCAGCTGGCCATTCTGGCCGCCCTTGGCAACCCGAGCGACGTGAGCGCCCTCATCCATGCCCAGCTCGGCGACATTCGCACCATGGCCCGTCAGGCCAGTCAGCACACCGACGCCGAACTCGCCGATCGCCTCATCGCCTGCGGCGAGCTGATGTCCACCCGTCTCTTTACCGAACTCCTGCACCAGCGCGGGGTCAAGGCCCAGTGGCAGGATGCGCGCCAACTGCTGCGCACCGACAGCCGCTTTGGCAAGGCCACCGTGGATCTCGCGGCGACCCGCGCCCTCTGCCAGCAGGCGGTGGGCCCGTTGCTGGGTGACAGCCTGGTCATCACCCAGGGCTTCATCGGTGCCGACGGCGATGGTCGCACCACCACCCTCGGCCGTGGCGGCTCCGACTACAGCGCGGCCCTCCTGGCCGAGGCACTGGACGCAGGCAGCATCGAGATCTGGACCGACGTGCCCGGCATCTACACCACGGATCCCCGCCTGGTTACCCGCGCCCGCCCCATCCCCGAAATCAGCTTCGTGGAGGCGGCGGAGATGGCCACCTTCGGCGCCAAGGTGCTGCACCCGGCTACCCTGCAACCCGCGCTGCGCCAGGACATCCCGGTGTTCGTGGGCTCCGCCAGGGACCCCGCCGCCGGTGGTACCTGGATCCGCGCCACCACCCGCAGCAACCCGCTGTTCCGGGCCGTGGCCCTGCGCCGCCAGCAGGTGCTGGTGACCCTGCACAGCCTCAACATGTTCCACGCCTACGGCTTCCTGGCCGAGGTGTTCGGCATCCTGGCCCGTCACCGCATCTCGGTGGATCTCATCACCACCTCCGAGGTGAGCGTCTCCCTGACCCTGGATCACACCGGCAGCCAGAGCAACGGCGAACCCATCCTGAACGACAAGGTGCTGGCGGAGCTCGGCCAGCTGTGCAAGGTGGAAGTGGAGACCGGTTTCGCCCTGGTGGCGCTCATCGGCAACCGCATGAGCGAAGCGGCCGGGGTGGGCAGCCAGGTGTTCGACGCCATCCGCGAGCACAACATCCGGATGATCTGCTACGGCGCCAGCGCCCACAACCTCTGCTTCCTCGTCAAAGAGGACGAGGCAGGCCACATCGTCAACTGCCTGCACCGGGAACTGCTCGACTGAGTCGCCCCGGCGCTGGCACACAACGAGCCTCCTCCGCCCCATCACACCCGGGGCGGCCTTCCCCACTCAGCAAAGAGGGGCGCCGCGGCGCCCCTCTTGTCACTCTTCTTCCACCATCAGCTGGTGACCAGGGTGGCCCGGGTGGGCAGCAGATTGGCCCGGATCTGCTCGCGCAGCCCTCCCAGCCGTTGCAGCAACCCGGCCTGACCGAGCCCCGCTTCGTCAGGGGCCAGATTGTCCACCAGGGCCGGGAAGTGCTCCCGTACCGCCTGCTCCAGCCAGTCGAGGCGGCGCAGGGTGAGCGGGCCGCAGCTCTTGCCGCTGAGATCGTCCAGGATGTCGAGCCGATGGCTGCGGTACATGTCGCGCCACCAGTTGGCCGCCAGCGCCTCGTCGCTTGCCAGCGCCGCACTCCACTCCCCCACCAGTCCCTGCATCCGCGCCAGCACGGGGGCGCTCGCCCCCTCCCGCGACAGGTATTGCAGCTCTCCCCTGGCCCAGGCGAGGCAGAGCTCGCGCCAGCGGCGAAACAGCGGCAAGGGATCCGCCTCGTCCAGCCAGAGCCCGGAGAGGGTGCGGGTTTCCAGCCGCTCAGGCACATGGAAGTCGGGATCGGTGAGGCCGTTGGAATTGAACTCGTGCAGGGGATCGAAGGGCCACATGTAGCCAAAATCGAACACCGAGATATGCTGGCCGTCATCCAGCAGGTTGCCCGGGCTCGGATCCCAGTCAAACCAGCCCCAGCGGGCCAGCTCCGCCTCCACCGCCAGCATCTGCGCCAGGTTGCGCTCGCAGAGCGTGCGCACCGGCTCCCCCCGCAGCCAGGGGGAGACCAGCACCCCGGCCCGGGCGGAGCCGAAACTGGTGCAGACCACGTTGGAGAGGATGGTGGGGTGCAGCTCCCGCAGGCTCTCTATCTCCCGGCGCCGCTCCAGCTCGGTGAGAAAGGCGGTCTTGCCGTCCACATTGGCCACCAGAGAGTCCTGGCGGCAGCGTTTCAGGCACCAGTGGTGCCCCTCCACCTTGAGATGGAACACCTCGGCGGTGAGCCCGTGACCGTAGACCTTGACGACGTCCGGGTGATCCTCGGTCAGCCGGACGAGCTGGGGCAGCGGCAGGGGGCAGTCCCGCTCCCGCCCGATCCGGATCTCTTCTTTGCTCTCCAGCATCTGGAGCAATCTGGCCTGACGCGCCGCAACTTTGGGATTCATACATGTACCTCCAACCGTTACTGAGAGACTAAACAGCGCCCCCCTCCCAGACCAGCAGCAAAGGCTCATGATGACGCTTTCATCACAGAATGAGTGCCCCTGGCGGATCGGGATCACAAATTGCTTCACTGTGCTCATCACGGAATATTCATCTTGTTGTCATTAAATTGACATCAAGGAACAAGCCACGCACCATCGGGTCAAAATAGAGGCAGTCGTCGCTGCCATGACCGCTCCAAGGATGAGCCCTTATGAATGCCCCCGTCACCGGCCACCGCCCCGCCTCCCAGCCCCTGGCCGGGCTGTTGCTGGGTCTGCTGACCGCCCTGCTGCTGCTGACCCTCGCCCTGCCGCTGCTCAACCCCGTCAGCTGGCTCGGGCGTGCCGCCCCCCTCATTCTGGGCCCGGCGGATCAGCCCATCGCGACCCTCAATCGCTACAGCCTGCTCTACAAAAGTGACAACCGGGGCTTCTATCTGGTGGTGCGCAGCCAGTGGCAACTGCTCAAACCCCTGCAGGAGGGGGACAAGGTGCGGGTGGAGCTGCTCAACGACAAAGGGGTGCGCATCGATCAGCTGAGCCAGGCGGTGGACAAGCGCCAGAAGTGCCGCAAGGAGCGCTGCACCCTGAGCCTCAACAGCGCCCTGCGCGCCCCCGACGACGCCCTGGACAGCCGCTACCAGCTGCGCATCGGGCTGCTGCTGGCAGACAGGCCGGAGAGCGCCGAATACAGCCAGATCCTCCAGACCCTGCCGGAGCGCGGTTTCAACCTCCTCTACCTGATGACCAGCCTGCTGCTGGTGCTGCTGGTGAGCGCCGCCGTGCTCAAGGCCCTGCTGCCGCGGCTGCGCCGAAGCTACCGCGCCCGGGTGGCAGGCAGCCTGCTGCTCGGCAACCTCACCTTCGTGCTGCTTCACGGCTTCGTGGTGTTCAAGCTGGGGGAATTCCTGTTCTGGTCGGGCTTTCGGCCAGAGCACTACTACCTCGCCTGGGGCAGCATGGTGCTGGGCTGGAGCCTCTGTGCCCTCGCGGGCTTCAGCCTCTATATGGGGCTGCTCTTCACCGCCCTCTCGGGCATCGGGCTGCTCGCCAACTTCATGAAGATCGCCATCTACGGGGTGCCGCTGGGGGGGGACGATCTGGGCAACCTGCTGGCCCTGCTGCACATCCTGCTCGATCAGCATCCTGTGGTGCCGGTGCTCGTCGTGCTGGGGCTCCTCTTTCTGGTGTGGCGTTTCGCCCTCTCCCGCTGGATCCTGCGGGGCTTGCTGCGCACCGCCGCCGCCACCGCCGCCTTCTTCGCCCTCTGCGTGTTCGCCACCCAGACCGGCAACAAGCTGCTCGGGGCCAACATCCGCTACGTGGACAGGGCGGTGAACTACCACAGGGACATCATCCGCGCCGGCCCCGGCCTCTACCTGTTCAACCTGGTGGACGAGATGCTGCAAAGCGGCAACGTGTTTCGCTACCCCTTGCAGATCAACGAGCGCACCCCGGAGCTGAGCCTGCCCGCCCAGCCCAGGGCTCCCCGCTTCGATCTGGTGATCGTGCTGCAATACGAGTCACTCTGGCTTGGCTGGCAGGGCCGTCTCTGCGCCCCCGCCCCCACCTTGAACCTGCCCGCCAGCGTGGCCCAATGGCGCAAGACCATCCACTCCCCCACCACGGGGGGCATGACGGTACTGGCGGAGTTCGAGATGAACACCGGCCTGCCGGTGGGCCTGCTCAAACAGGGGGTGGTGCCCTACTACTACCTCTCGGACAAGGTGCCCGGCCTTGCGCGCAGCGCAGCCCAAAGCGGCTACCAGACCCTGTTCGCCCACCCCTATGTGGAGAAGTTCTGGGGCCGTGCCAAGGCGATCCCGGCCCTCGGCTACCAGGAGCGCTGGTTCGATACCCGCTTCACCGCCCTCGAGCACAAGGGGCTCTACATCTCCGACGATGCCCTCATCGATCACCTGCTCAAACGCAGCAACCAGGACGATCAGCCCCTGTTCGCCTACGCGGTCACCATGCAGGGGCACGGCCCCTTCGACGGGGATCGCTACCGGGCCCAGCAGCGCAGCGGCGCCTGCCCGGATCAGAGCCCGGCGGATACCCAGTTGCTCAACACCTACTACACCGGGGTGGTGGATGCCATGGCCTCCCTGGAGCGGCTGCTCAAGACCCTGGACAGCTCCGGCAAGCGCTACCTGGTGGTAGCCTTCGGGGACCACCAGCCCTTCCTGATGTCGGCGGGCAAGGGTATCCACGGCGCCAAACCGCCACGGGATGCCAGCTACCAGATCCCCATGATGGCCTTCACCCGGGCCGGGGACGGGCTGGATCTCGCCCGCCAGTTCGACCCGGTGCGCCAGCTCTACCAGATGGGCCAGGCCACAAGGCAACTGCTGGCGGGGGACCTCACCCCCATCCGGGACCAACCCCTGCTCCACCCGGTGCTCGGGGAGGAGAAAGGCTTCGACCCCTCCCCCCTGGTGCCGCAGATCCGCGCCAGCTTCCGGCCCGATGCCCTGCCCTGATCCGCAGCGAACTAGCAGACGACAAAGAGGTCGCCCGGGCGGCCTCTTTGTCTATGTGCCGATGCAACTATGGCAGGCAGTGCAGTGACTCACTCCCCAAGCCAGGACTCGCACAGGGTGAGGCTCTGGGCATCGAGATCCAGTTCGGCCTCGATGCCAAGGGGCAGGGTCAGCATGGGGTGGGTGTGGGCACAGTCATACTCCGCCAGAATGGGGAAGGTCGGCTCCCCCACGACCTCCAGCAGGATGTCGAGGGGCCGCCTGCCGCTGCCCTGGCTGTCGAACAGCTCGTGCTTGCCGAGCACCAGGGCACCGATGCGATCAAACACCCCGCACAGCTTGAGGTGGGTGAAGGCGCGCTCCACCGTTTCGGCGGTTTTGAGGCTGTCTTCCAGCAGCAGAATGTCTCCCCGCTCGATGGACGGCATATAGGGGGAACCCCAGATCCCCGCCAGGGTATTGAGGTTGCCGCCAATGAGCCGACCCCGCACCCGGCCAGTGCCCACCGAGATCAGCCGGTTTGGCCAGCACTGCTTGGCCCGGGTCTGATGCTCCCAGTCGAGCCGCTCCTCGGTCCATTGCGTCGGAGTCGGCAACCGGTGGGGCAGGCTGGCACCACCGGCCATGCAAACGGACAGGAAGCCGACCAGGGTCTCGTCCACCAGCGGCGAGAGCTCGCCAAAGGAAGCCACCAGCGCCGGGCCATAGAAGGTCACGAGGCCGGTCTGGGCATAAATGCCGAGCAGCAGGGCCGTTACGTCGGAGTAGCCGATGACTATCTTGGGATCCCGCTTCAGCGCATCAAAATCGAGGTAGGGCAGCAGGGAGTTGGAGTTGCTGCCGCCAATCACCGACATGATTGCTCGCACTTGCGGATCGCGAATGAGGGCATTGAGTTCGTCAGCCCGCGCCGCGATGGAGCCGGAGCGCCAGTGATCCTGTTCGCCGGTCAGGCTGCCCGCCTTGAGTTCGAAGCCCTGCGCCGCCAGATAAGCCTTGGCGCGAGCAAAGCGGTTCGGCGCCCAGGCGGTGGCCGCGCTGGAGGGAGAGAAGAAACCTATGGTGTCGCCGGGGTTGAGCCCCGGCGGTTTGAGTAAGGTCATGGATGCAGCCCTGCCATATGAGTTGAACGCCGCCGGGAGATGCGATCCCGGCGCCAGACTGCATCCTACTGCGGCCTTTGAACGCCCGACAAGGGCGAAGAATCGCACTCACAGTGCTCGTTTTTGTTTAGAAAAATTAAATGACTCTCGCTACATGCACATAAAGACTGAACAATGACAACACAGATCGCGCCCTTTTCCCGGCTTTAAGGTGCCTATCACGCGCTGATACATGGCCGCGAGGTCAGTTCCCGCCTCTCCCGACGACATCCCGCCGCCGTTCCCCAATAAAAAAGCCGATCTCGCGATCGGCTTGGGCATTGGCTTCTAACGGCGTGAGCGCAAGCTCACACCACCACGGCGGTACCGCTGATGCTGACCATCAGCATGCTGCCGTTCTGGCCCACCACCTCGTAGTCGATGTCGATGCCCACCACGGCGTTGGCCCCCAGCGCCTGGGCACGCTCCTTGAGCTCCTCGAAGGCGATCTCCCGGGCCCGGGCCAGCTCTTTTTCGTAGGCGCCGGAGCGACCGCCGATGATGTCGCGGATGCCGGCGAACAGATCCTTGAAGATGTTGGCGCCGAGGATGGCTTCGCCCACGACGATGCCGCGGTACTCGCGAATGGTCTTGCCTTCCAGGGTGGGGGTGGTTGAGAGGATCATGAGGTCTCCTGTGAGTTGGGCTGGGTGCGCGAAGCACCGTTGCCGTCATGGTAGCAAGGCGTTGACCAAAGCATAAGCCCGGCGTGGCCAGGGGCTTCAAGCACAGCGCCCGCCAGGTTCATCAAGGTGCCATCCATACGGCCTGTGTCGTGCCACTTTCCCCCGCAAAGCGACCTTGGGCACCGGTGCTGGGGAGAGGGCTTCCGGCCACGATGAAAGCGGGGCCTTGATGATGCAGACACGACGGCAGCTGCACCGGCCCTCTGCGTCTTCGCCCTGAACGGCGGCAGGCGCTGCCAGGAGCGCCCCGCGTCGGCCATAAAAAAAGGAGAGGCAAGCCTCTCCTTTCTGATGTTCGCAGCGGCAGCCGCCATGCACTCAGTGCAGCTTCATGCTCGGGCGCAGCACCCGGTTGATGCGGCCCACCAGCATGATGAGGCCGGTCTTGATGTAGCCGTGCAGGGCCACCTGGTGCATCCGGTAGAGGGAGATGTAGACGATGCGGGCGATGTAGCCCTCCACCATCATGGAGCCCCGCATCAGGTTGCCCATCAGGCTGCCCACGGTGGAGAAGCGGCTCAAGGAGACCAGGGAGCCGTGATCGTGATAGCGGTAGGGCTTCATCTCGCCGCCATTCATCTTGGCCAGGATGTTCTTGAACGCCTGGGTCGCCATCTGGTGGGCGGACTGGGCGCGGGGCGGCACGAACTTGCCGTCCGGCTGCGGGCAGGCGGCGCAGTCGCCGATGACGAAGATGTTCTCGTCCCGGGTGGTCTGCAGGGTCTCGTGGACCACCAGCTGGTTGATGCGGTTGGTTTCCAGGCCCGCGATCTCCTTCATGAAGTCCGGCGCCTTGATGCCCGCGGCCCACACCATGAGGTCTGCTTCAATCAGCTCCCCATCCTTGGTGTGCAGGCCCTCGGCGGTCGCTTCGGTGATCATGGTGGCGGTGCGCACGTCCACGCCCAGCTTCACCAGCTCCTGATGGGCGGAGCCGCTGATGCGCTCCGGCAGGGCCGGCAGGATGCGGGGGCCCGCTTCCACCAGGGTCACCTTGAGACTGTCGGTGGTGAGGTTCTTGAAGCCGTAGGCGTAGAGCTGCTCCACCGCGTTGTAGAGCTCGGCGGAGAGCTCGACGCCGGTGGCGCCGCCGCCGACGATGGCGATCTTCACCTTGTCACCGGGCTGGTATTCGGTGGCGAACTGCAGGAAGCGGTTCATCATGCTGTTGTAGAAGCGGTGCGCCTGAGAGGGGCTGTCCAGGAAGATGCAGTGATCCTTGATGCCCTTGGTGTTGAAGTCGTTGGAGACCGAGCCGATGGCCATCACCAGGATGTCGTAAGCCACTTCCCGCTCGTTGACCACCAGGGCGCCGCTCTCGTCGTGGATGGGGGCCAGCACGATGCGTTTCTCGTCGCGCTTGATGTCGGTCAGGCTGCCGAGCTGGAATTCGAAGCCGTGGTTCTTGGCGTGGGACTGGTAGCTCAGGGCATCGATGCCCGCATCCATGGAGCCGGTGGCCACTTCGTGCAGCAGGGGCTTCCACAGGTGGGTGCGATTGCGATCCACCAGGGTGATCCTGGCCTTGTTCTTCTTGCCCAGCTTGCGACCCAGGCTGGTCGCAAGCTCGAGACCACCGGCGCCACCGCCTACAACGACAATATTCATCATGATGATTTTCCTTGGTTCCTCAAAACGAAAGGGAGCCATTGGCTCCCTAAAACGAAATCGGTTGACGTGATGGCTCAGGCTTCTTTGAAGGCCTTCATCCGTTGCAGATGGTGCGAGATGTTCTTGAACTTATGGGTCTCGCGCTCATCCCATACGATGTCGTAATAGTTCTTCAATTCACGTTCAGTGTCCCGATTATCGCGGATTTCATCCTGAACGGAAAGGATGCACAGGCAGTTTCCTGAATTTTTATTACGAAATTCGGTTACACACTTGGTGCCGATGTCCTCGTACTCTTCCGGCCTGTCGATCTTGCCCTGCATGTTCTCTTCCGGGTGCAGGTTGGGGTTGAAGACCACCTGCTTGATGCCGCACAGAAACCCGATCCGCTCGCTCCAGTAGCCACCCAGGCCCACGCCGCAGATGAGAGGTTTGGGATCCGTGCTCATGTCGAGCTGCTTCTTCACTTCCTTGAGCAGGTGGCTCATGTCGTGGCGGGGGTGAACCGTGCTGTAGTGCACGAAACGCACATCATCATCGATAAACTGCAACTGCAGCACTTTTTCATGATTGCCGGGGCTGGTGGCATCAAAGCCATGCAGATAGATGATCATGGACAAGACCTCAAAAACTGTGTCGGTTCTATCGAAACTACCCCAGCGACAGGGCCTTGCGCCACCAAAACATCCCACTTTCTTGCTTTGGATCACGCCCCTTCGGGCCACCAAACCGCGCGTCGGGGCCGCTGTGGCAGCGCCATGCCCCGGCGGGACATGGCGCAAACCGGGTCTGGCGAGGTTAACCGCCGCACTGGGCGAAGCGCGCCACCGCCGCTTCCACCAGGGCCAGGCTCCCCTGCCAGAAGGCGGGTTTTCGAATGTCCTGCCCCAAATGCCGTTCGACCAGCTCTTCGGCGCTCATGCGACCTGTGTCTCGCAGCAGGGCGCGGTAGGCCTTCGCTACCCCCTCCTCCCCTGCGGCCTGGCGGCCCATCAGCTGCTGATAGACCCCGAGGCTGAACAGATAGCCAAAGAGGTAGGGGTAGTTGTAAAAACCGAAGCCCGCGATGGAGAAGTGCGCCTTCGCGGCCCAGAACAGGGGGTGATAGCGGTCGAGGCTCTGCTCGTACCAGCGCCCCCAGGCCTCGTCGGTGAGCCCCTTGAGCCGGGCCGACGACACATAGCCCTGCTCGCGCTCGGCCACCAGGGCCCGCTCGAAGTCGAAGCGGGCCGGGATGTTGACCAGGAAGGTGGCGGCGCCATCGGCATCCGCCCAGGCGATGGCCAGACGCTCCTCGGCGCTTCGGGCCTGCTCGTAGAGGGCGCTGCGCACCAGGGTCTCGGCGAAGATGGAGGCGGTCTCCGCGAGCGTCATGGGGTAGCTGCGCTGGCTCATGGGCAAGTCGCGGATGAGCCAGTTGTGCCAGGCGTGACCGAGCTCGTGGGCCAGCGTGATGACGTTGTCCATGGTGCCCGCATAGGTGATGAAGACCCGCGGCTCCACCGGCTCGGCAAACTTGGTGCAATAGGCCCCGGTGCGCCGATTGGGGGTGGGGGCGGCATCAATCCAGCCGCGCTCGGCCATCATGCGGGCAAAATCCCCCATCTCGGGGTCAAAGCGCGCGAAGGCCAGGGCGATGATGTCGACCGCCTCCTCGAAGGGGATCTCCCGGCGGCTGGCGGCAGGGGGCGGCGCAAAGAGATCCTCCGGCCCCAGCACCTCGAGGCCGAGGTGACCGGCCATCAGCCCCAGGGCCCGCTGGCCCAGATGACGGGCCTGCCAGGTCTCCGTCATCAGGGTATCCAGAGTCGCCCGCTCGATGTGGCTCTGGTGGCAGGAGAGATCCAGGGCATCGAGGCGCCGGTGTTTGCCGCGCTGGCGCGAGAGCTCCAGGCGCCAGCCGTTGAGGGCGTTGAGGATGGCAGCCACCGTCTCCTGTTCCCCTTCCCAGCCGGCACTGATGGCATCGAAGGCCTCTTTGCGCAGGGCACGATCCGGGCTGGAGAGCAGGTTGCTCGCCTCTGCCAGCCCCATCTCGCGACCCGCGATCACCAGCCTTATCTTGCCCACCAGATCGTTGTAGAGGTTGCCCCAGGCGTGCAGGCCGTCGGTGCCAAGGCCTATGACCAGCTGCTCCGCCTCCACCGGCAGCCGCTGATCCTGCAAGCGACGCTCGTGGCGCAGCCGGTACCCCTCCTCCCCGAGCAGGGGGTCGGCCATCAGTTGCTCAAACTCGGGCGCAGGCAGCCCCAGCATCAGATCTTCGATGGGGGCAAGCGTCTTGAACAGATCCGCATTGAGGGCACGGGCCCGGGAGGCAACCTGCTTGGCGAGGGGATCCCGGGCGTCCTGGCTCCCCTTGCAGGCCGCCAGCACGGCGATGTTCCAGCCGATGTCGCGAATGCGCCGGGCCCGCAGGCGTACCTCCCTGAGGAAGTCCTGCAAGGCGCCTGGGGTGCGCGGAACCTGGGCCAGTCCCTCGATAAAACCGCTCAGCTCGGCCAGGCTGGCGCGGGCCAGGCTCATGTCCGCCTCGAGGACACAGCTGTCGAGGGAGGGGTAGATGTGATCATTTTGCCACTGCTGTGGATAGACTCGTTGTTGCATCGAACGCTCATCGTCAGGGACGGGCCTGGCCCGTCGTGAAATCCAGGTGGCCAGAGCCACCACCTTCGCGGGCAGGCATCACACCAGCCGCTCGAGGCGCACCACCGCCTCTTCCACATAGCGCAGGCTCTCCTGCCAGAACCCGGGTTCGCGGATGTCGACCCCCAGGTGCTTCTCCACCAGCGCCTCGGCGCTCATGCGGCCGGTATCTCGCAGCAGGGCGCGATAGGCGGGCACAAACTCGCCCCCGGCCCGCGCATGCTGGGCATAGAGCCCCAGGCTGAAGAGATAGCCAAACAGATAGGGGTAGTTGTAAAACCCGGACTCGGCGATGGAGAAGTGACCCTTGCTGGCCCAGAACAGCTCGTCATACTGGCTGAGGGCGTCACCATAGCACTGCTGCTGCGCCGATTTCATCATCTCCCGCATCTGGCTCGCCCCCACGTAACCCGCCTCTCGCGCCGTCACCAGAGCGCGCTCGAAGGCAAAGCGGGCGGGGATGTCGAGAAGCAGGCTCGCGGCCCGCTCCCCGTCCAACCAGGCGATGGCCCGGCGCTGCTCCACCTTGTCGGTGGCGGCCAGCAGGGCATCGCGCACCAGGATCTCGGCAAAGAGGGAGGCAGTCTCCGCCAGCGTCTTGGGGTAGCCCCGCTGCTCGAAGGGAAGATCCCGCAGCAACCAGCTGTGCCAGGCGTGGCCGAGCTCATGGGCCAGGGTGATGACGTTGTCCATGGTCCCCTCGAAGGTGAGGAAGACCCTTGGCTCGGGCGGATCGGCATACTCGGTGCAATAGGCGCCGCTTCGCCTGTGCTCGCTCGGGGCGGCATCAATCCACCCCTTGTCGGCCATCATGCGGACAAACGCCCCCATCTCGGGGTCGAAGGCGGCAAAGGCCTCCATCACCAGATTCAGCGCCTGCTCGAAGCCGAACTTGCCGTGCACGGCCTGGGGCGCCGGTGCAAAGAGATCCCAGGGGGCGAAGTCGGTGATCTGCTGGGCACAGGCCATGGCCCGCAAGGCGCGGCGCCCGAGCTCCCTGTGCTCCCCGGCCGCCGCCATCAGGGTCTCCAGGGTCGCGCCCGTGATGTGCTCCTGATGGCAGGTGACCTCGAGGGCATCCAGCCTGCGCCCCTTGCCACGCTGGCGGCCGAGCTCGTTGCGCCAGCCGTTGATGGCGTTGAGAATGGCGGCCACCGTCTCCTGCTCCGCCTCCCAGGCGCCCTGGATGGCGTGCCAGGCACTGGCGCGCCGTGCCCTGTCCGGGTGGGCGAGCAGGTTGTCCGCCTGGGCAAGCCCCATGGGCACCCCCTCCACCACCGGCAGCAGCCGCCCCACCAGGTTGTCGTAGAGATCCCCCCACCCCTGCAGGCCGTCCACCGCCAACCCCTCGATGAGCTGCTCGCTCTCGAGCGAAAGCCACTGATCCTGCAGCGCTCTGTCGTGATGGATGTGGTAGGCCAGCTCGAAGAGTTCGGGGTCTTGCAGCAGGGTGCGCACCAGTGACTCGGGGGCGCGAACCCAGAACAGGTCCACCGGCTTGCTGCGCTGGGCCAGGGTCGCCTCCAGCTGCTGGCCCCGGGAGAGCAGTACCCGGGCCTCCTCGTCGCGCCCGTTCTGGCTCAGCCGGTTGTAACCATAGACCTGGCTGTTCCAGGCCAGGGTCTTCACCCCGTTGGCCTCGCGGCGGATGGCCCGCAGCAGGTGGCGCAGGGCATTGGCATCCGCAACGGGATGGGCGGGATCCGGCAGGTCCGCCAGGAGGGCGTCAAGCCGGGTGAGAGCGCGGGCAGCCTCCTGGAAGGCGGCCTCGATGGCAGGATCGTCGGGGGCGGCATAGATGTGATCATCTCGCCAAACGGGTGGTTTCATGGTTGTCCTTGTCTGTTTGCGTCCATATCGGGTCACCCCGCCTCTGCGGGCGGGTGAAACCGGATAGTACGAAGGGGGCCAGGCACTTGCCTAGCCCCCATTCGAGGCAACCAGCAGAAGAGCGCCCCCGGGTGCGACGGCCCCTGTCGGCCGTCCCCCGACAAGCGACCTATTTGGCGGGCTGAAGCTTGCTCACCAGGGTCATGGCCACCACCAGCACCAGCCCTGCCACCACGCCTGCCAGGGCGCTCAGCAGGGTGGGCGTCACCACGGCCAGTACCCCGCCGACCCCGGGCAGGGCAGCCACCGTACCTGCCGTCCCTTCGATGAGGTGATGGAGGAAGGGCCAGCCATGGACCAGAATACCGCCGCCGACCATGAACATCGCGATGGTGCCCACCAGGGCAAGCAGGTGCATCAGGCGGGGCGCCGTCACCAGCAGCCCCTGCCCCACCGCCCGGCGCACGGCGCCGCCATCGGGCTTTTGCAGCAGGTGCAGACCGATGTCGTCGAGCTTGACGATGAGCCCCACCAGGCCATAGACCCCGACGGTCATCAGCAGGGCGATGCCCGCTACCACGGCGATCTGCAGGCCCAGGCTCGACCCCTGCACGGTACCGAGGGCGATGACGATGATCTCCGCCGAGAGGATGAAATCGGTGCGAATGGCCCCCTTCACCTTCTGGCGCTCATAGGCCGCCAGATCCTCGGGCACCGGCGCCGCCTGATGCGCCTCCTCCTCGTGGGGCAGGAACTTGTGGACCAGCTTCTCCGCCCCCTCGAAACAGAGGTAGGCCCCCCCCAGCATCAGGAGCGGGGTGATGAGCCAGGGGATGAGGGCACTGATGGCGATGGCGGCAGGCACCAGAATGAGCTTGTTGCGAAACGACCCCTTGGCCACCGCCCACACCACCGGCAGCTCACGCTCGGCACGCACCCCCGACACCTGCTCTGCATTGAGGGCGAGATCGTCCCCCAGCACCCCGGCCGTCTTCTTCGCCGCCACCTTGGTCATCAGGGCGACATCATCGAGCACGCTGGCAATATCATCGAGCAGGGTCAACAAACTGGCTCCGGCCATATCTGGCATTCCTTCTATTGAGTGGGACACATCCGGGCTGCCCCGGTCAGGGTGATGAGGGGGTCAGGGGATCACGGGCCCATCCGGGGATCACCCTTTGGGGCAAAAGATGGCACAGTGTAACGGGAAGCCGCCACGGCGGCAGCCCCCCATGGCAGATCCCCTGCTCCGTTTTCACCTCACGGCCACTGGCCCAAGGAGTTCCCATGCAACCCTGGCAACCTCTGCTCGATTTCTGGTTTGGCGATGACGCAGACGACGCCCCCCGTGCCGCCCGTCAGGCCCCCCTCTGGTGGGGCAAGAGCAGCGAGACCGATGCCCTGCTGGCCTCACGCTTCGGCGAACTGGCGGCCCGTGCCGCAGCAGGCGAGCTCGCCCGTTGGGAGGACGATCCCGCAGGGCGCCTGGCCCTCATCCTGCTGCTGGACCAGCTGCCGCGAAACCTTCACCGCCACACCCCCGCCGCCTTCGCCCAGGACGACAAGGCCAGGGCGCTGTGCCTCAAGGGGCTCACCCTCGGGGTCGACAAGGGGCTCTCGCCGCTGGCCCGGGTCTTCTTCTATCTGCCCCTCGAGCACGCGGAGTCCAAAGAGCAGCAGGCCAGAAGCGTCGCCCTGTTCGAGGCCCTGGCCGACGAGCAGGCCACAGGCCCGGCCCGGGCCACCTTCGAAGGCTTTGCCGACTTTGCCCGGCGCCACCAGGTGATCGTCGAGCGCTTTGGCCGCTTCCCCCACCGCAACGCCATCCTGGGCAGGGCGAGCACGGAGGAAGAGGCCGCCTTCCTGCAACAGCCCGGGTCGGGGTTCTGACATAAAAAAATCCCCGCCATGGGCATGGCGGGGAGAGAACAACCGATCCGCGCATCACTGGATGCGATAGCGGGAGATCTGCTGGTGGATATTCTCCGTGGTCACGTTCAGCTCCTCTGCGGCGGCGGAGGTCTCCTCCGCCGTGCTGCTGGTCTGCTGCACCACCTGGGCTATCTGCTCGACCTGGAGGGCGATGGACTCCGCCGCCGAGGTCTGCTCGCGGATGGCCAGGGTGATCTCGCCGACCTGATCCATGACGCGATGGGAGGCCTGGCGGATCTGGGTGATGATGGCACCGCTTTCCGTCGCCATGGCCACCCCTTGCGCCACCTTCTCCTCCACCAGGACCATTCTGGCCACCGTGGCCTCGGACCCTTGCTGGATAGCCTCCACCGTCCTTGAGATCTCCTGGGTCGACTGGGCCGTCCGCTCCGCCAGCTTGCGCACCTCGTCGGCGACCACCGCAAAGCCGCGTCCCTGCTCACCGGCCCGCGCCGCCTCGATGGCGGCGTTGAGCGCCAGCAGGTTGGTCTGCCCCGCCACATCGTTGATGACGTTCACCACCCCACCGATGCGGGAGATCCCCTCCCCCAGCGCCGTCACATCGCGAGAGGCCTGACGAATGGCGTCGGCGATGTCGTTGATGGCGAGCACAGTGCGCTCTATGGTGGCCCCGCCGTCACTGGCGAGCTTGCCGGATTCATTGGTGATGCGGCTGGTCTCCTGGGTGCGCTGGGAGATGTCCGTGATGCTCACGCTCATCTCCTCTACCCCGGCGGCGATAAGGCTGGTGGCGTCATTGGCCTGACTCGCCGACTCCGCCATGTGCTGGGCCGCCTGGGAGAGGGACTCTGCCGTGCTCTTGATCTGCAGGCTGCCCACCGAGAACTCGGTGAAGGTCTGCTGCAAGGTGTCCAGCAGGCGGTTGACCGCCGTCAGCGTCTGGCCGATCTCGTCCTGCTGGCTCACATTGGCCCGCAGGGTGAAGTTCAGGTCGCGCTGGATCTCGGACAGGGTCGCCATGGCCAGACGGAGGGGATTGGCGACCTGCCTGAACAGCCAGAGAAAGAGCACCAGCGTGAGGGCTCCCGTGCCCACCGAGATGAACAACAGGGCCTGCATGCTGCTATCGGCATTCTGCTCGCCTCGCAGCTTGACGGCGTCACCTTGCTGGATGTTGAAGTAGACGTGCTTGTCGATGGCCTGGGAAAGCTGCTCAAACAAGGGGGCAAGCTCCTTGTCGATCGCCTCTCTGGCCTCCACATTCTTGTTCTCGCGGGACAGGCGCAGGACGTCTTCAGAGGCCTTGCCGTACTGGGCAACCAGGCGCCGATCATCGGCGACGAGCTGCCTGTCCTCCTCATTGGAGATCATCCCGCTTTCATACTGGCTCAGCAGGGCGTCCATCTTGGTGTGAAGGGATGCAATGCTCTGCTCTATCTGACTCATCTTGCCGTCGTCGGTATTGAGCACGTGCGCCTGGATAAATGAATGCAGGGCGTAGAAGTCTGTCTGTATCTCCTTGATCGTGGAAATGCTGGGGACTGTGTTGTCTGTTACATAGCTGAGATCCGCATTGGCGGAGGAGAGTCTGCTGATGCTGAACCAGCTGAGACACCCCAGGGCCAGCATGACCAGCAGGGCAATGAGTTGAAGCCGACGAGCGATATTCATGAGTGCTTACTCCATCCATAGACTCCCTGCCAGTGTAGCCGAAGCGGGCCCCGAAAATAGCGCCTAAAACATGCATTTCATTACACTTTTCAACTTCTGCTCAGCCGCGTCACACACGCCGCCCCAGCCCGGCCTTCGGGACCGCCGCGCCCCCTCTGGCAGAATGGAAAAAGGAAGGCATTCGCCTTCCTTTTTTGCCCGGGGCGGCCGCACTGGCCGCCCATGTGCCCCGTGACGGGGCGTTCGGCGGTCACGCCGCCTCGGCCAGCTCCTCCTCTTTTTTCTGGTAGGCCTGGGGGGAGAGCCCCAGCAGCTCCTGCACGGTGGAGGCCACCGTGATGGAGGAGAGCGTCCCCACCAGGATGCCGGCGAACAGGGTGAAGGAGAAGCCGTAGAGGGCGTCGCCGCCGAACAGGAGCAGGGCCCCCACGGTGAAGAGGGTGGTGCCCGAGGTGATCATGGTGCGGCTGAAGGTGGCCTTGATGGCCACGTCCGAGCACTCGTGGATCCCCATGCGGGTACGCGACCCCAGCAAGTCCCGCAGCCGGTCCGAGATGACGATGCTGTCGTTGAGGGAGTAGCCTATCACCGCCATCAGGCCCGCGATGACGTTGAGGTCGAACTCGATGTCAAAGAGCGCGAGCAGCCCGATGGCCACCAGACCGTCGTGCAGCACCGACACCAGGATGCCGATGGCCTGACGCCACTCGAAGCGCACCGCCAGGTAGGCGGAGATGGCGAGCGAGGCCACCAGCACCGCCAGCATCCCCTGCTGGAACAGCTCCGCGCCCACCTGGGGCCCGACGATGGTGGTGCGCAAGAGCTCCACCGGCAGGGCGAGTTGCTGCCCCAGCATGGTCGCCAGATCCTCCGCCGCCCAGGGCAGCGCGTGGGGGGGCAGCTTGATGAGCCACTCGCCGGGCACACCGGCGCCGTGCAGCTCCACCACCCCCGCCAGGGGCGCCGTCAGCAGAGCGTTGAGCTCATGGGCCTCCTTCAGGGTCTGGATGCGAAACTCCAGCAGGATCCCGCCGGTGAAATCGAGCCCGAGGGCGAGCCCTTTTGTCGCAAGGACGGCCACGCAGGCCAGGGTCAGCAGCACGGAGGCCCACAGCCCGATATAGCGCCAGCGGGTCAGCCCCATGGCCAGGATCATTCTCAGCATTGTTCTTCCCTCGACGTCAGGTGGTTCAGGCTTCCCGGCAGGAAGCGGTCGGTGCGCAGGTCATGCAGACTCACGGGCGCGGCGTCATGGTGATGAAGTCGGTTCATGGTCATACCCTCAGCAGCTTGGCGCGGCTGTTGCCCCACAGGGGATTGATGATGGCGCGGGTGCCCCAGATACCGGTCACCATGCTGGAGATGAGCCCCAGGATCAGGGTGATGGAGAAGCCCTGCAGCGGCCCGGAGCCGATGGCATAGAGCACCACGGCGCAGATGAGGGTGGTGATGTTGGCATCGAAGATGGTGCGAAACGCCGAGCGATAGCCAAAGTCGATGGCGTTGGCCAAAGACCCCCCTTCCCGCAGCCGGTCCTTGATCCGCTCAAAAATCAGCACATGGGTGTCCACCGCCATGCCTACGGTGAGCACCAGACCGGCGATCCCCGGCAGGGTCAGCACGGCCCCCGGCAATACCGCCAGCATGCCCACCTGCATCAGCAGGTTGGCGACCAGCGCCGTGATGGCGACCCAGCCGAACTTGCGATACCAGGCCATCATGAACAGCATCATGCCCGCCATGCCGAACGCCAGGGCGGTGAAGCCCGCCTCGATGTTCTGCAGACCCAGGGTCGGGCCAATGCTGCGCTCCTCCAGGATCTTCAGCGGCGCGGTGAGGGCCCCGGCCCGCAGCAGCATGGCAAGCTCCTGGGCCTCGGGCAGGCTGCCAATCCCGGTGATGCGGAACTGGTTGCCAAGGGCGGTCTGGATGGTGGCGACGTTGATCACCTCGCTTCGGGCGCGCAGCTTGCCTTCGGCGTTGGTCTTGTACTCGGTGAAGACGGTGGCCATGGGCTTGCCCACGTGCTGGCGGCTGAACTGGTTCATCTTGCTCCCCCCCAGGGTGTCGAGCACGATGTTGACCTGGGGCTGCCCCATCTCCCCCATGTTGGCGCGGGCATCGACGATGTGCTCGCCGCTCAGCACCGGCTGGCGGGCCAGCCCCACTGCCTGGCCGCTGCGATCCGCCATGAAGAAGCGGCTGTCGGCCTTGGCTTCATAGAAGGCCAGGGACGCGGTGGCGCCGATCACCTCTTTCGCCTGCTTGGGGTTGTGCACCCCCGGCAGCTCGATGCGGATGCCGTCCTGCCCCTGACGCACCACCGAGGCCTCGACGATGCCGAGCTCGTTGATCCGCTTTTTCAGGATCGACAGGTTCTGGGTCACGGCGTTGTTCACCAGCAGGGTGCGCTCGGCGTCGCTCAGCACCAGGGTCAGTGCATTGCCGGAGCGGCTCAGTGTCCACTGATCCTGGCGGGTACCGGCACTCTCCTTGATGATGGAGAGCCAGGCCTCCTGCCCCGCCACGTCGGGCAGGGTGACGGCCACGCTCCCCTGGGCGGTGCGCATCACGCTGGCACCGCGCAGGTTGGCCTCGCGAAAACGGGTGCGCAGCGTATCCACCAGGTTCTTGGTCTGGTTGTCGATGACGAAATCCACGTCCACCCCGATCAGCAGCTGGGAGCCGCCGCGCAGGTCCAGCCCGAGCTTGATGGGGTCGGCGCCGAGCCAGCTGATCCAGGCCGGGGCGTTGGAGTAGAACTCCAGGGTCAGGGCGGCGCTGTCCAGCCCCTGCTGCTCCAGCAACTGCTTGGCCAGTTGCTGCTCCCCCTGGCTGGCGAACACCAGCGCCATCCGGCCACCCTGGGCGATCTGCTTGAGGGGGTCGATGTGGTTCTCGGCCAGCAGGGTGCGCTGCGCGTCGCTCAGGCGCGACTGGCCGTGCAGACCGAGGGAGGGCTGCTCACCGAAGAAGGTGGGCAGGGAATAGAACGCGAACGTGACCAGCATCAGCAGCAACAGGGCGTACTGCCACAGGCTCATGCGGTTCAACACGGTATGACTCTTTTTTCTCATGAAATCGGCCTCTGTCAGGCGATGGCAAGGGGCGACACCGGGGTCGCGCCGTGCAAAAAAATGAAACAAGGCAGCCTAGCCGTTCACTAAAAGTGAACAGCAACAGAGAGAAGATGAGGCAACAGGTGGCAAGCTGACCCCATCGGGGTCAGGCGAGGAAGCTCTGGGCGAAGCGGTACTGCAGATGCCGGCGCTGCAGGCGGCGCCTGTGAATGCCGGCGAAGTGATCGCGAAAGCTCGTCCCCGGGTAGAAGAGGGCGGCATAGAACAGCAGGCCGCACAGCAGCAGCAGGATGGCCTGCTGGGACCAGCTCATCACCAGCTCGTAGACCACGCTGCCGGGCTGATGATCGCGGCTCAGGGAGTGCTCGAGGCGCAGCAGGTGATTCTGGTGGGAGCCGACGAACTTGACGATGCCATCGTCACTGCCGCTGACGCCGTGGGCCGCCGGGCTTGCGTCGGCAGGCGCCGCCCCCTCCGCCAGCGAGTGGGCCTGCTGGGCCGAGGGCTGGAACGCGGGTACCCTGACCCCCTCCACCGAGAGGGTAGAGAACAACAGTGCGAGGGTGATGAGCAGGGTCATCGCCGCCAGTTTCACGTTGTCGGTCAGGTTCAAAAGTTAATTCCCACACAATAGAAAGGGCAAGCTACCACAGCCTGCCCCACAAGAACAAGGGCGGCAGGCCCGGGGCCCGCCGCCCTTGTGTTGTCTCACCGCGTCCTCAGCGGCTGCGGGTCATGCCCTCGAAGTCCTCGGCATAGTCCTTGAGCAGGGTGTAGAGGTGGGCCCGCTGGGAGAGATCCATGGAGTGGCTGAGATCGCTCAGCCACTGGATGGTACGCTGGCGGGACTGGTCCGTGTAGCCGGTGAAGCGGCCATCCATCAGGCCGTCCCCCTGCTGGAGCAAGCGAGTCAGCTCCTGGCCGAAATCCGGACTCTGGCGCTGTTTCATCAGCCGATCCAGCTCCTTGGTCCAGGCTTCCTGAAAGTCGAGCCAGGGGGCCATCATCTCGTATTGCCACTCGGCCCACTGCGTGATGAGAGGCTCCTGAGCCGGCTTCACCTTGCCAATCCAGAACACCAGGCGCTCGTTCATCTTCTCCCGAAAGCCCTTGATCATCTCGGCCTTCGACTGGGTGGCAAAATCGTGCTGGCGCTCCTGCTGGCGCTTCACCCGATCGGCCATGAAGCGAGCCACCTGATCGTCGGTCAGGGTCTTGGCGAGGCGCACCGTGCGGGGAATGGCATTCTCTAAGGTACGGGTCAGGCTCGCCTGGGTTCTGTCCAGATGCAGGGTCACCTGGGCCGGACTCATGGGGCTGGCCACCGCCTTGGCCAGGGCGTCGAGATCCCGGGCATAGATGGGCAGCTCATGCTGCCGGTGCCAGGCCATCAGCCCCTTTACCTCCTGGTCCAGCAGCTTCTTCTGGCTGCGGTCCAGAGAGAAGTAGTCGTCCAGTTGCCAGACGATGGCCGAGTCGAGCCAGTAGTAGATCACCCGGGTGGCGCAACCCGTCAGCAGCAGGCAGAGCAGCAGCAGGCTCCAGCTACGCGGTTGACGCCATGAGAATGTGGTCACCATGCATGCCTCCCATTCATTGAATACACGCGTCGCGCGGGCCGTTGCCGGGCATCACTCCAGGCGCTGGCGGTTGATGTCGATCAGGGCCTGATACTCGGGCCCGGGTTGCTGTTCGGCCATCAGCAGCGCCCACAGCAGGCCGATGTAATCGACCCAGGGCAGGAAGGCGTCGGCCTGGAATCCCCGGTGCCCCAGCCCCGTCGGTGCCCCGCCCATGGCTTCAAGATAGCAGCTCTCCAACTGGCACCGCTGCTCTTCGCTCCAGCCGTGGGTGCGCTGGATGCTGGCGACCTCGAACCCAGGATGACCGGCGGCGCCGTATTCCCAGTCGATGACCCAGGGCCGCGACCCCAACAAGTTAGCCGGATTGAGATCGTGATGGCAAGGGAGCCAGCAGTCGTCCGGCTCCCGGCTCGCGAGCAGGGCCCGCTCCAGGGCGGGCAGCCAGGGAGGGATATGGGCCAGACGCTGCCGATAACCGCCGCTGTGGGCCCGCACCGCCATCACCACGGTCGGCACCGGCAGGCGGTGCAGCCGCACCAGCACATCCGCCATCAGGCGGGGCTGCACGGCGAGAGGCGGCGCCTGCTCGGCCCAGTTGGGTTCGTCGCACCACGCCAGCAGCATCAGACCGGTGGCGGGATCGCCGTGATGACAGGGCAACGCCAGCCCCTGCCCCACCGCCCCCTGGTAGAGCTGCCACTCGGTGGCCCGGTCGATGCCAAGGCGCACCGGATCAGGATGACCGCGGCGCAGGAAGGCCTGCTCGCCAGTGGGGAGGCAGAGCCGGTAGTTGCCGTTGGTCAGGCCCTGACCAAGCGGCTCAAGGCGCCCCTGATCCCAGGGCACCGGCAGGCTGGCGAGGAGCGCCAGCTCCGCCAGATCCCCCTGTCCCCGCGGGTCCTCACCAGCCAAAGGTGGACTTCTTGGCCTGTTTGCGGATCTCTTTCTGATCGGCCCACAGCAGTTCGCCGTTCTCCACATCCATCAGGTTCATGGTCATCTGGTAGTAGACGTCCTTCACCTTGCCGTTGTCCTTGACGATGCTGGCGAGGTTGCCATAGACCATGTAGCGGGCACCGGTCTGCTTGCCGAGCCGCACCATGGTGGCGGGATCCACCATGCCGCTGCCCTGCTGGTATTCGAGCTGCTGCTTGACCGCCGCCACCTTGCTCATGTCCACGAAGCGGAACTTGCCCGAGCGCAGCAGCTTGGTGCGGATAGTGTCGGTGATGGCCTCGGTGTCGATGTGCTCCGAGGTCTTGTTGCGGATGGAGTCCATGAACATCACCGGGCGGCCCCCGGCGGTGATCTCGCTGGTGGCCGGGGACGCCAGCATGGAATCCGCCATCTTGTCGGCGATGGCCTGCAAGTCGGAGGAGCCGTAATCGACGGTCACCGTCTCGGTCTCGGTGGGATCGCCATAGCTGACGGTGGTGCTGGAACAGCCGCCCAGCAGCAGAGCGCCGGTCAGGATCAGCAGGGCATGATTCATTTTCATCAGTAGGATTCCTCCATCACTTCGCGAACGTAAATCCGGTAACCCCGTGCAGCCGGGCTCGGCGCCAGGGCGGACAGGGTGCGGGTCTGGTAGCCATGCAGCTTGAGGGGGGTCCAGCCGCGGCCATCGCTGGCCACCTCCTGCCCCGCGTCGTCATACCAGTAGAAGAGATATTGCAGCGTGTTGTCACCACGCTGGGTGCTGGCCGCCGCCACGTTGACCTGCAACAGGCCGTTCTGCTGGCGCCGGCTGAGTTCGGTCAGGGTGACGTTGACGTTTTGATGCTGCTCGGCCACCGCCGCCGCACCGGCCGCGCCATAGAGCGCCACGCCGGAAGTATTGGTGGCACAGCCCGTCAGCAGCAGAACCAGGCCCAGGGCCAACCCTTGTGCTTTCATCTTGTTCTCCTTGCCGGTGGCCGTCGGCCTGACCGGTCATTCATCTGAGTTGCCATATCCGGTTCCCCCTAGAGGGGCATCACCCGGGTCGTGAGCCCGCTCCCCAGGCGCTGTACCCACACCAGGGTGGTGCGCCCGGCGTGGACGCTGAGTGGCAGGGTACGCATGGCGCTGCCCGCCCCCAGGGTCAGGGTGACGTTCCCGGCCGGGACCATCCCCTGCCAGCTCGAGGCCTTGGCGGGCAGCGTCAGCCAGCTGCGGGTATCCGCCCGCTCCGAGAGGGTGTTGAAGATCCCCACCAGGATGTTGCCCACATCCCCCCCCTCCTTGGCGGCGGTGCGCCGTACCTGCTCCTTGGCCACCAGCCGCAGGGCCTGCCGGGTCAGCATGCCGGGCAGCCGCTCCTGCAGATCCTTGGCCGCCAGCGCCTCCAGCCTCACCAGCTCGCTGGTCTGTGCCACCCCCTTGCCCACCGACAGGGTAAGCGGGGCGCCGTCGCTGGCCCGATTGTCGTAATAGGGCACCGCCACGGTAAAGGTACGAAAATCGCCGCTGGAGGTGGAGATGGGCAGCGGCAGGAAGAGCTCCCGGCGCGCCGGGATCAGGCCATCTTCAAACAGCACCACCAGCTGGCCCTGATCCTTGGCCAAGGGCGGCGCCTTGCGGCCCATCCGTTGCTCGGTCTCCTTGAGCTCCTCGGGAGAGCCGCGAAGCCGGGTCAGGCGCAGCAGGGCATCCTGCAGGCTCTGGTTGTCCGGCGCTATCTGGTAGCCGCGCTGGTAATCGACCCAGGCGTCGTTGAGATCCCCGGCCGCCTCATAGAGCACGCCGGAGAAATAGAAGGTGTAGGCGTTCTGGAAACCGTTTTTCACCTGGCCTATCAGGCGATCGAGCTCGGGGGCGCCGCGCGACATCAGCTGGCGCATCTCCCCGGCTTCGTCCTCCTGCTCCCCCTCCTGCGCGACCTTGCGCACCTCGTCAGCCCGCCGTTTAAGGGCCTGCTCCTGCACCTGGTTGGCACGGCGCACCTCTACCAGGGCGCCGTCGGCATCCCCGCGCTGCAAGTAGTTGAGCGCCAGATAGTGGTGCAGCATGGTGCGCTCGTAATCGGGCGCCTGGTAAGCCAGGGTCTGATCGTTGGTGAGCAGGCTGCCCGCTTGAGCCAGTCCCTGGCTCAGGCGGTACTCGGCCTGATTGTCTTCCCACGCAAGCCGGCTGTCGGCGGCGGCAAAGGCCTGCTTGCTGGGGCCGTCCTGACCCGCCAGCCAGGCGATGCGCCCCTTCTCCAGCTGGTCGAGCACGAAGGTGTCGTCCCCCGGGGTCGATTCGCGCACCTCGGGCAGGGCTTCGGCGGCATGGCCCAGCAGCAGCTGGTTGCGCAGGGGCACCATCTGATCCGAGTAGGAGACGAACATGTCTTTCCACTGGGAGGCACAGCCCCCCAGCAGCAGACCGGCCAACAGCAGGCCGGTCGACGTGACGAGGCGCATCACAGGCTCAGCAGGGGTCCCAGGGGCTCGCCACCGACCAGGTGCAGGTGGATGTGATAGACCTCCTGCCCGCCGTGGCGGTTGCAGTTCATGATGAGGCGGTAGCCGTCCTCGGCGATGCCCGCGTCGCTGGCGAGCTTGCGGGCCACGGTGAACATCCGGCCCAACGCCAGCTCGTGATCCGGCTCCACGTCATTGACGGTGGGGATGAGCACGTTGGGAATAATCAGGATATGGGTCTTGGCCTTGGGCTGGATGTCGCGAAACGCGGTCACCAGATCGTCTTGATAAAGGATGTCGGCGGGGATCTCCTTGCGGATGATTTTGCTGAAAATGGTTTCTTGCGCCATGGGTAACTCCTTTATAGGAAAAAGAAAATTCAATACAAAGCTCAAGCGGCTCCCAAACAGGCCGCCGCAACGCGCCAAGTGTGACACAAGCCGACATTTGGCACAGCCGTTGTCCCAATCGCTTCAGTTATTGTGAAGAATACCGATAGCGAGGAGACGTCCCGCGAACCACAACGGCATCCCCTTCGGGGCATGCAGGGTATCAAAGGGACGGGGTACTCAGGCAAGGGACTTTTGCACAGACAGCGGGACAATAATGAAACAAACAATGTCAGACCTCTCGATCCTACAGAGAGTCTATCTGGGCTTTGCCATCCTGGTCGCCGTCATGGTCGCCAGTGCGGTACTGACCTTTCGCGGCCAGAGCGAACTCAGCGGCGCCCTGGATCAGGTGACCCAGGAGTCCATGCCGCTGGTACTCGCCAGCAGCCAGACCCAGATAAGCCTGCTCAGCGCCAACAAATGGCTCACCGATGTGCTGACCGAGCAGGATCTCAAGCAACTGCCGGCGGAAGTGGCCGAGTTGCAACAGGCCAAGGGCCAGGTCGACAAGATGGTCGCCAGCCTCAAACAGCAGGTGGCGGTTCATCCCCAGTTGCAGGCGGACATGACTGCCCTCGTCAAGCTGGTGGATGACTACCTGCAACTGACCCAGACCCTGCCCGGCGAACACGAGGCCCTGCTCACCCGGCTGCACAAGGTCAATCAGGCCAAGGGCCAGTTCCAGGTCAGCCTGCCCCAGTTCAAGAAGAACCTGGGGGACATGATGGTCACCATCGACGACAGCTTCATCAAGATGCTCTCCGAGACCCTGACCACCAAGCTCTCCGCCATCGAGCTCTCCACCATGGATGCCCTCAACCAGAGCATCCCCGCCCCCATCGAGGCAGCGCTCAAGCGCAACAAGATGCAGATCGAGGGCTTCAACAGCACCATCAAGGATCTCCAGGGGGAGCTCAAGGACTTCGACAACAACATGGGCCACTACGTCCATGGCTTCGTGCGCGACACCACGGGCAATGACGGCGTGCTCTCCCAATACCTGGCCCTGATGAAGCAGCAGCAGGCCATGCGCGAGCAGAGCAAGCAGGCGAGCCAGCTCATCCTCAGCATCCAGAACAAGCTGGAGGGGATCACCGCCCAGAGCCAGCAGCTGATGAACGCCAGCATCCAGGCCTCCGATCGGGTGCAGACCCAGAGTACCCTGACACAGGGGATCAGCATCGCCATCGCCATCTTCGTCGCCATCCTGGTGGCCTTCACCCTGGGCAAAGCCATCCGCCGCCCCCTGAAAGAGCTGCTGCGGGTGCTGACCGAGGTGACCCAGGGCGACATGACCCAGCAGGTCGGCTTCAAGAGCCAGAACGAATTCGGCCAGCTCGCCAGCCAGATCAACCTGTTGATCCACCAGATGGGGGATGTGCTAAAGCAGCTCTCCCAGGCTTCGACCCAGCTCAACAGCGCCGCCCACGACAACCGCCACACCACCGAATCGGTGCGGGCGGATCTGGAGAAACAGCGTCAGGAGACCGCCTCGGTCGCCGCCGCCATGACCCAGATGGAGGCCTCGGTGCGGGAGGTGGCCCAGGCCGCCAACCAGACCCTGGAGCGGGTGCAGGATGTGGAGAAAGCCTCCGAGATGGGGCGCAAGGTGATGGCAGGCAACATCACCACCACCCATCAGCTCGCGGGCAAGCTGCAGCAGACCGGCAAGGTGATTGGCGACGTGAGCGCCATGAGCGGCCAGATTGGCAACATCCTCGACGTCATCCGCGGTATCGCCGAGCAGACCAACCTGCTGGCCCTCAACGCCGCCATCGAGGCGGCCCGTGCCGGCGAGCAGGGACGCGGGTTTGCGGTGGTGGCCGACGAGGTGCGCAACCTGGCTGGCCGCACCGCCCAGTCCACCAGCGAAATCCAGACCATGATCGAGAACCTGCAGCAAGGCGTCGCCCGGGCGGTCAACGTGATGCAGGAGTGCTCCCGCGAGATGGACAGCTGCGTGGATCAGAGCTCCCAGGCCAACAACGCCATGGAAGAGGTGCAGGGCATCGTGGTGCTCATCAGCGACATGTCGAGCCAGATAGCCTCCGCCGCCGAGCAGCAGCAGGCCACCAGCGCCGACATCGCCACCAACCTCAACCGCATCTCCGACATCTCGGATCTCAATTATCAGGGCATAGAGCGGGTCGCCGAGACCAGCCAGCAGCTCGACTCCCTTGCCGAGCAGCAGGAGGGGCTGGTCCAGCGCTTCCGCCTCAGTGCCTGATGGCCACGACCCGATACGACAAGGCCCCGCATTGGCGGGGCCTTGTTTTTTACTGGCATGCGGCGCGGGATCAGGCGTAGGCGATGGCGCCCTTGCCGACCCCTTCATAGGCGACAATCTTGACGAACTTGTCCCCTACCTGCTTCTTCACCTCGCGGGCGATGTAGTGGGCCAGCAGCTCGATGGTGGTGTCGGTGTCGATCATCTCCACCTCCGCCGCTGGCATGGCGAGCTGGAACAGCCCCTGGGGCGCCACGTACTTGAAGCCGATGTAGTGCGCGTCCCCTTCTTTCAGTGACGCCTCGGCCCGCTCGCTCAGGGCGAGTTCGCCAAGGGCCACCCTGTCCTCTTCGGTGCCCAGGTAGATGTCGGCCCAGCGCTCGGCCCAGTTGAACTCCAGCTCCTCGTCACGCTCCCCGTCCACCAGGATCTCGACGGGAGAGCGGTGGCCGTGGGCGATGCGTTGGCAGTTGCCGTCGTGCTTCTTGAGGCCGTGGCTGTAGTGGTAGAAGGCGCCCTCGATGCGCTCCTGGCGCAACGTCAGGGAGAGATCCTTGATGTTGCCGGGCAGGCGCTTGGCCAGTACCCCCAGCAGATAGCGGGTCACCGACTCTTTATCCACCTGGGGGGCCGGAATGAAGGCAAAGCCCTGGGCCGGGCAACGCAGGTGGATGGCGCGACCCGGACGCAGCAGATCCACGGTGCTCTCGTCGTTGTCCAGCGCGTTGACATGGACCAGGGGACATTCCGTCGGCACCAGCAGCTTGTGATCCACCTCTTCATCGATGATCGACTTGATGAGCTTCTTCACCCGACCGAAGTCCAGCAGCATGCTCATCTCGTTGAGCTCGCCGCTCATCTCGATGTCCACCAGCCAGCTCTCGCCCACCATGCCGCGGCGCTCGCATAAATAGCTGGAATCGATCACAGTCAAATCTCTAACAAATAACTTCATTACTCAGGCCTTGCTACAGAGAAAGTGCAGTTTGCGATATTATGACCCCGGATTATCGGCAAAGGAACTGGAACCCCCCATGAACAAATTGCTTATCAAGAATGCCACCCTGGTCAACGAAGGCCGCATCTATGCCTCCGACGTCCTGATCGAGGGTGAGCGGATCGCCCGCGTCGCCCCGGACATCAGTGCCCCCGATGCCGTGGTGATCGATGCAACGGGCCGTCATCTCATCCCCGGGATGATCGATGATCAGGTCCACTTCCGGGAGCCCGGCCTGACCCACAAGGGAACCATCGCCAGTGAATCCCGGGCCGCCGTGGCCGGTGGCACCACCAGCTTCATGGAAATGCCCAACGTCAATCCCCAGACCACCACCATCGACGCCCTCGAAGCCAAATACCAGATCGCCGCCAACTCCGCCGCCGCCAACTACAGCTTCTACCTGGGTGCCACCAACGACAACCTGGAAGAGATCAAGAAGCTCGATCCCAAGCAGTCCTGCGGCATCAAGATCTTCATGGGGGCCTCCACCGGCAACATGCTGGTGGACAACCAGGAGACCCTGGCAGCCATCTTCCGCGAAAGCCCGGTGATGATCGTCACCCACTGCGAGGACACCCCGTCCATCAAGGTGCTGGAAGACGAAGCTCGCGCCAAGTGGGGCGAAGACGTGCCCATGCGCGAGCACGGCCGCATCCGCAGCGCGGACGCCTGCTACAAATCCTCCAGCATGGCGGTCTCCCTGGCCAAGCAGTACGGCGCCAAGCTGCACGTGCTGCACCTGACCACGGCGAAAGAGCTCTCGCTCTTTACCGCCACCCCGGATCTGAAGGATCTCAAGGACAAGAACATCACCGCCGAAGTGTGCGTCCACCATCTGTTCTTCAACGAGGCGGACTACGACACCCTGGGCAGCCAGATCAAGTGCAACCCGGCGGTGAAGAGCGCTGCCGACCAGCACGCCCTGCTGGATGCGGTACGCAACGATGTGCTCGACATCATCGCCACCGACCACGCCCCCCACACCTGGGAAGAGAAGCAGAACAGCTACTTCAAGGCGCCGTCCGGCGTGCCCCTGGTGCAGCACTCCCTGCAGGCGCTGCTGGAGCTCTACCACAACGGGGTCTTCAGCCTGGAAACCATCGTCAAGAAGACCTCCCACGCGGTGGCCGAACGCTTCCAGGTGCAGGATCGCGGCTACATCCGGGAAGGCTACTTCGCCGACCTGGTGCTGCTGGATCTCGGCAAGCCCTACGTGGTCACCGACAGCAACCTGCTCTACCTGTGCGGCTGGTCCCCGTTCAACGGCTACCGCTTCCAGAGCACCATCGAGATGACCCTGGTGAACGGCCAGATTGCCTGGCAGAACGGCCAAGTCACCGACAAGGTATTGGGCAAGCGTCTCACCTTCAACCGCTGATCTGGATGATGACCGCTTCCAGCGCGCCCTGCTTGAGATGACCCTGGTCAACGGGCAAATAGCCTGGCAGAACGGTCAGGTCACCGACAAGGTATTGGGCAAGCGCTTGACCTTCAACCGCTGATCTCGGCTTGAGAGCATCACGCCAAACGGCCGCCTCCGGGCGGCCGTTTTTCATGCAAGACAGCGGTGAGGTGCTGATAAAATGCACCACTGGTCGCACTTTGATCCGAAGTTGCTCGCAAAGCAGGCAAACGATCTCGAACCTGAATTTCCCCTGTTGACAGGGTCGGGGCATCTCCATAAACTCCCTCCCCGTCAGCCGAGCTGACTCCGTCGGTGTGTAGCGCAGCCAGGTAGCGCATCTGCATGGGGTGTAGAGGGTCGGAGGTTCGAATCCTCTCACACCGACCAAATT
This sequence comes from Aeromonas sp. R10-1, assembly GCF_040908465.1. Classification (NCBI taxonomy): domain Bacteria; kingdom Pseudomonadati; phylum Pseudomonadota; class Gammaproteobacteria; order Aeromonadales; family Aeromonadaceae; genus Aeromonas; species Aeromonas sp. R10-1. Next base: position 65,077 of record NZ_JBFODT010000014.1, on the reverse strand, counting down.
CCCCGAGAAAGGCCTTGTCAGACGACAAGGCCTTTTCTTTTATGGTCTTCCGCCGCGATTGTCTCTCCGATCCCTTTGTGCTGTAGTAAAACCCCCTTTGCCAAGCGGCCCGCATCATGTTGCCTTCCCTTCGTACTTTCTGCACCCTTGCCCTCAGCGCCCTGCTGGTCGGCCAGCTCGCGGGCTGCGCCACCGCCTATGACAGTGAAAAATCGTTCTGGAATGGCCAGACCGGTTTTTCACAGACCCAGCTTGGCCCGGCCCGCTGGCAACTGGAGTTTGTGGGCAACGATCTGGTGGACAGGGAAACGGCGCGCAAATACGTGCTCAAGCGGGCCGGTGAGGTGGCACTGGCAAAGGGATACCCCTGGATTCAGGTCGAGACGCTGACCCTGTCGCGGGATGCCGTCAGGGTCACCCCGACCCGCCCCCAATTCGGGTTCGACGAGTACGAGCCAGACACCTTCATGGACGACATGCAGGTGGAACATCGCACCTCGGCCCTGCTCGTCTTCACCCTGGAGGCCAACCCCCGGGACGCGCAGAGCATGGAAGCCGTTTATCTCGCAAAAATTAAAATAAACAGCGATTAATACAAATAAATCACAAGATGCATATCAAATGCAGCTAATAACAGCACAAAACTCCGAAACAAGTCACTGGATTTCCCCTTCGCGATTAGGCATTCTCCAGCACACCGGCTGTCTGGATTCCACCGCCCGGATCACAAAAAAGGACTGAGGCGGCCCCTCGCCGCCTGCACAGGCATTGCACCTATCGAAACCGGAACTCCCCCATGAAAATGAACAAGTTGACCGTTGCCATCCTCATTGCGATGTTGCTTGGCATCGTGACCGGGCAGGGTTATCGCCTGCTCGCGCCCGCACAGGCCGCAGGCTTTGCCGATGACATCACCCTGCTGACCGACATCTTCCTGCGCCTCATCAAGATGATCATCGCCCCCCTGGTGTTCACCACGCTCGTGGTCGGTATCGCCAAGATGGGTGACACCCGCACCGTGGGCCGCATCGGCGTCAAGACCCTAGGCTGGTTCATGCTCGCCTCCCTGATGTCCCTGACCCTGGGGCTGGTCATGGTCCACCTGATGCAACCTGGGGTGGGGCTCTCCCTCTCCCTGCCCGATGACGGCACCAGCTCAGGCGTGGTTGCCACCGCCATCTCCCTCAAGGATTTCGTGACCCACGCCATCCCGAAAAGCGTGGTCGAGGCGATGGCCACCAACGAGATCCTGCAGATCGTGGTCTTCTCCCTCTTCTTCGGGCTGGCCGCCGCCGCCCTGGGGGACGACGCCAAGCCCGTGGTCAAGCTGATGGCCAGCGGCGCCGAGATCATGCTCAAGGTGACCGGCTACGTGATGAACTTCGCCCCGTTCGCGGTGTTTGGCGCCATCGCCGCCATGGTCGCCAAGGAGGGGCTCGGCATCCTCGCTACCTATGGCACCTTCATGGCCCAGTTCTATCTGGCGCTCGGCTGCCTATGGCTGCTGCTCATCGCCATGGGCAGCCTCTTCATCCGCCGCCGCATCCTGACCCTGCTCGCCCTCATCCGCGAGCCCATCCTGCTGGCCTTCTCCACCGCCAGCTCCGAGGCGGCCTACCCCAAGACCCTGGACAGGCTGGAGAAATTTGGCTGTGACAAGCGCATCGCCAGCTTCGTGCTACCCATGGGCTACTCCTTCAACCTGGACGGCTCCATGATGTACTGCACCTTCGCGGTGATGTTCATCGCCCAGGCCTATGGCATCGAGCTCTCCACGGCCCAGCAGATCACCATGCTGCTGCTGCTGATGGTTACTTCCAAGGGAATGGCCGGGGTGCCCCGCGCCTCCCTGGTGGTGATTGCCGCCACCCTCAACCAGTTCCACATCCCGGAAGCGGGCATCCTGCTGCTGCTCGGTATCGACCACTTCCTCGACATGGGGCGCTCCGCCACCAACGTGCTGGGCAACGCCATCGCCGCGAGCGTGGTGGCCAAGAGCGAAGACAGCCTGGGTGAGACCGCCCCCCTCGGCGAGGTGGGCACCGCCAAGGCGTGATCCCCCCTGACCCCCATGACAACGGCCCGCCTTTGCGGGCCGTTGTCATATGCCTGATGGGGCACGCCGCGCCTCAGCACCAGCGCCTGACCTGTCGGCAATAGTCGTCATAGGCATCGCCGAATTGTCGCCGCAGCGCCTGCTCCTCCGCCAGGATCTGGAAGCGGGTAAGCCAGCCCCAGAGCAGCAGCGGCCCGATCCACACTGCCATGCCTCCTAGATAGCACGCCAGCGCCAGGGTCCAGCAGAGCAGCCCCAGGTACATGGGATTGCGGCTGATGCGATAGACGCCCCGGGTCACCAGCACCCGGCTGCTCTCCAGCCGCTGGGGGTGCACGGTGGTGCGCTGCTGCCAGAAATGCAGAAGCGCACCGCCCCCCAGCAGGGCTCCCGCCAGCCACAGCGTGGCGACCAGCACCAGCCACAGGGGCGCCGCCCTCCCCTCGCCCCGCTCCAGCCACATGGCGAGCACGATGACGACGAACAGCAGCAGCGGTGGAATCCGCAACGTCAGCTTCATATTTTCTTCCTGCAACACGTGCCACGATTGACGCCGTTGAGATACACTCCCAGAGTCGGCATCTGGATAAAAAGTGAAATATATCATTAGCATAGCAACATGCTATGACCAGCCCTGCCGCAGCTCGCCTCAGCGATGAGCCCAGCCTCAACTCAAGACAATAAGAAAGGACTTGCCCCATGCACAAGAAAACACTGCTCGCGACCCTGATCTTTGGCCTGCTGGCCGGCCAAGCGGTCGCCGCCCCCTATCTGCCGCTCGCCGACGACCACCGCAACGGTCAGGAACAGACCGCCGCCAACGCCTGGCTGGAAGTGGATCTCGGCGCCTTCGAGCACAACATCCAGACCCTGAAGAATCGCCTGGGTGACAAGGGCCCGCAGATCTGCGCCATCATGAAGGCGGACGCCTACGGTCACGGCATCGACCTGCTGGTCCCTTCCGTGGTCAAGGCAGGCATCCCCTGCATCGGCATCGCCAGCAACGAAGAAGCACGTGTTGCCCGCGAGAAGGGCTTCGAAGGTCGCCTGATGCGGGTGCGTGCCGCCACCCCGGATGAAGTGGAGCAGGCCCTGCCCTACAAGCTGGAAGAGCTCATCGGCAGCCTGGAGAGCGCCAAGGGGATCGCCGACATCGCCCAGCGCCATCACACCAACATCCCGGTGCACATCGGCCTGAACTCCGCCGGCATGAGCCGCAACGGCATCGATCTGCGCCAGGACGATGCCAAGGCCGATGCCCTGGCCATGCTCAAGCTCAAGGGGATCACCCCGGTCGGCATCATGACCCACTTCCCGGTGGAGGAGAAAGAGGACGTCAAGCTGGGGCTGGCCCAGTTCAAGCTGGACTACCAGTGGCTCATCGACGCCGGCAAGCTGGATCGCAGCAAGCTCACCATCCACGCCGCCAACTCCTTCGCCACCCTGGAAGTGCCGGAAGCCTACTTTGACATGGTGCGCCCGGGCGGCATCATCTATGGCGACACCATTCCCTCCTACACCGAGTACAAGAAGGTGATGGCGTTCAAGACCCAGGTCGCCTCCGTCAACCACTACCCGGCGGGCAACACCGTCGGCTATGACCGCACCTTCACCCTCAAGCGCGACTCCCTGCTGGCCAACCTGCCGATGGGCTACTCCGACGGCTACCGCCGCGCCATGAGCAACAAGGCCTATGTGCTGATCCATGGCCAGAAGGCCCCCGTCGTGGGCAAGACCTCCATGAACACCACCATGGTGGACGTCACCGACATCAAGGGGATCAAACCCGGTGACGAGGTGGTCCTGTTCGGACGCCAGGGTGATGCCGAAGTGAAGCAGTCTGATCTGGAGGAGTACAACGGTGCCCTCTTGGCGGACATGTACACCGTCTGGGGCTACACCAACCCCAAGAAAATCAAGCGCTAAGCAAATTGCTGACATGAAAAAGGGCTCCCGAGGGAGCCCTTTTTACTGCACCGTTCACGCCGCCTTTTTGCGGGTCATCAGCAGACTCAGCCCCATGGAAGCCAGCAGGATCAGCGCCACCACGCCAAGGGCGATACCGGTCGGTATCTTGAAGATATCGAGCAGCAACATCTTGATCCCGATGAACATCAGGATCAGCGCCAGGCCGTATTTGAGCAGGGCGAAGCGATCGGCCACCCCGGCCAGCAGGAAGTACATGGCGCGCAGCCCCATGATGGCGAAGATGTTGGAGGTAAGCACGATGAAGGGATCCGTGGTCACCGCGAAGATGGCCGGGATACTGTCCACCGCGAAGATGAGGTCGCTCACCTCCACCAGCACCAGGATGAGCAGCAGCGGGGTCGCGTAGCGCACACCGTCACGCCAGACGAAGAACTTCTCTCCCTCCAGCGTCTCGGTCACCTTGAAGCGACGACGCATCCAGCCGAGCAGGGCATTGTTCTCGAGATCCGGCTCCTTGTCGGCCGCCCACAGCATCTTGGCACCGGTCAGCAGCAGGAAGGCCCCGAACAGGTAGAGGATCCAGTGGAACTGCTCGATGAGCCAGCTGCCCGCGAACACCATGCCGGCGCGCATCACGATGGCCCCCAGCACCCCGTAGAGCAGGACCCGGCGCTGCAGCTCCGCCGGGATGGCGAAGTAGCCGAACAGCATCAGCCAGACGAAGACGTTGTCCACCGCCAGTGCCTTTTCGATGAGGTAGCCGGTGAGAAACTCCAGCCCCTTCTGGTTCGCGATTTCGCGCCCGGCACTGTGATCCAGCCAGAGCCAGATGGCCAGGTTGAACAGGAGCGCCACGCTGACCCAGATGAGAGACCAGATGCCCGCCTCTTTCAGCGACACCTTGTGCGCCTTGCCGCCACCGACAAAGCGGATATCAATCCACAACAGGACCAGCACTATGCTGAAGAAACCGGTCCACATCCACCATTCACCCATTTTCACTTCTCCCAAAACGACAAAACCCACGGCCGGGAGGCAGTGGGTTTGCGTTTGGAGCAGATACACCTTGCCTCTCGGCAAGGTCTCACTTACAGCCGATTGACATCGACTGCCCGGCTGCCGGGTGCACTGCAGGATATGGGTGCACCGTAATGACGACAAACCGGCGAGAAGTTACTCCCCTTGTGCGGCGGATAGTAACAGTCCGGGAAGATGGCGCCAAGAGGCATCTTATCCCCCATGCAATAAAAAGGGCGCCAGCACGCGCCCTTCTCGATACGGTTCTCCTTAGAACCTGTTTACGAGCTGTCGCGAGAGGTCATCAACAAGGTAAAGAGCAGCGCATGAGCCTTGATCACGGCCTCGCAGCAAGATCGTTAACAGGTTCTCAGAGCGGGTCCACCTTGAGGCAGGAGACCGCGTGGTCGAAGTTGCCCTCGAGCTGGGGCCGGGTCTTGGCGCACTCCGGACCTGCCACCGGGCAGCGGGTACGGAACACGCAACCGGAGGGCGGATTCATGGGGGATGGCAAGTCCCCTTCCAGGATCTGGATGACCTTGCTGCGCTCCAGATCCGGATCCGGGATGGGGACCGCCGACATCAGCGCCTTGGTATAGGGGTGCAGGGGATTGGCGAAGATCTCCTTGCCGGTCCCCAGCTCCACCGCGTTGCCCAGGTACATCACCAGCACCCGATCGGAGATGTGTTTGACCACGGAGAGGTCGTGGGCGATGAAGATGAGGGAGAGCCCCATCTCCTTTTGCAGGGATTTGAGCAGGTTCACCACCTGAGCCTGGATGGAGACATCCAGCGCCGAGACCGGCTCGTCACAGATGATCATCTTGGGCTCGAGGATGAGCGCCCGGGCGATGCCAATGCGCTGGCACTGGCCGCCGGAGAACTCATGGGGGTAACGGTTCACCAGGTTGGGCAGCAGGCCCACCTTGGTCATCATGGCGCGCACCTTCTCCTTCACCTCTTCCCTTGGCAGGGTCGGGTAGAAGGTGATGAGGGGCTCGGCGATGATGTCGCCTATGGTCATGCGGGGGTTCAGGGAGGCCAGCGGGTCCTGGAAGATCATCTGGATCTCCTTGCGCTTCTCCCGCAGGGCGTTCTGCTCGAGCTTGGTCAAGTCCTGCCCAAGCCACACCACCTTGCCGTCGGTGGCCGGTACCAGGCCGATGAGGGCACGGGCGAAGGTGGATTTGCCGCAACCGGACTCCCCCACGACGCCCAGGGTCTCCCCTTCGTAGAGGCGCAGGGTCACCCCGTCCACCGCCTTCAGGGCGGAGGGCTTGGCCCAGGGCCAGGCCTTGTCACTCTTGATGCTGAAGTGAACCTTGAGGTCGGACACTTCCAGCAGCAGTTTCTTGTCAGTACCCATTTAGTTCACTCCCTTGATCATGGCATCCGATACCCAGTGGCACGCCCGCTCCCGGCCGTCGTTGAACGGTGTCAGGATCGGCGATTGCTGGCCACAAATCTCGCTCACCCGGTGGCAACGCTCCTGGAAGGGGCAGCCGGTGGGCAAACGCAGCAGGTTGGGCGGATTGCCCGGAATGGTGGGCAGCTCTTCCCCTTCGGTGTCGAGGCGGGGAATGGCGCGCAGCAAGCCTTCGGTATAGGGGTGGCTCGGGCGATAGAAGATATCGTTGACCCGGCCGTACTCCATGGTCCGGCCTGCATACATCACCAGCACCTTGTCGCAGATGCCGGCCACGACGCCAAGATCGTGGGTGATCATGATGATGGCGGTGTTGAACTCGCGCTTGAGCTCGTTCATCAGGGTCATGATCTGGGCCTGTACCGTCACGTCCAGCGCCGTGGTCGGCTCGTCAGCGATGAGCAGCTGCGGCCGGCACAGGAGCGCCATGGCGATCATCACCCGCTGGCGCATGCCGCCGGAGAACTCGTGGGGATACATGTTCATCCGCTTGCGCGACTCGGGGATCTTCACCGCATCCAGCATGCGCACCGACTCCTCGAAGGCGGCAGCCTTGGTCATCCCCTTGTGCAGCATCAGCACTTCCATCAGCTGATCCTTGACCTTCATGTAGGGGTTGAGCGACGTCATGGGGTCCTGGAAGATCATGGCGATCTTCTCGGAGCGGATCTTGTTGAGCTTGTGCTCCGGCAGATTGAGGATCTCGTCGCCCTGAAATTTGGCCGAGCCGGTGATGACACCGTTCTTGGCGAGCAGCCCCATGATGGCAAAGGCCGTCTGGGACTTGCCTGAGCCTGACTCCCCGACGATTCCCAGGGTTTCGCCAGCAGAAAGAGAAAAGTTGAGGTCGTTGACGGCCACCACATTGCCGTCCGGGGTCTTGAACTCGACCCGCAGATCTTTCACATCCAGTAATTTCATCTCAGTACTCCTTATCGCGCTGTCGTGATGGGGGCCTGCCCGTGGTGAACGCGGTGCGTTCCCTAAACGGGTCTGATGGCCCCTTGGCGTCTTGCCGGTCCCTGGGTATCAGCGATCCTTGGGATCCAGGGCATCACGCAGACCATCCCCGAGGAAGTTGAAGCAGAACAGGGTCACCACCATGAAACCGGCGGGGAACAGGAGTTGCCAGATGGCCACTTCCATCGACTTGGAGCCTTCATCCAGCAGGGCGCCCCAGCTGGTCATGGGCTCTTGCACGCCCAGACCCAGGAAGCTCAGGAAGGATTCGAACATGATCATCCCCGGCACCAGCAGGGTGGCGTAAACCGCCACTATGCCGAGCACGTTGGGCACGATATGACGGGTGATGATCTTCCACTTGGAGACGCCGCAGACGTGAGCCGCCTCGATGAACTCCTTGCTCTTGAGACTCAGGGTCTGGCCGCGCACGATCCGCGCCATGTCGAGCCAGCTCACCGCGCCGATGGCGAGGAAGATGAGGGCCAGATTGCGACCAAAGAAGGTCACCAGCATGATCACGAAGAACATGAAGGGGAAGGCGTTGAGGATCTCAAGCACGCGCATCATCAGGCTGTCGACGCGACCACCGATAAAGCCGGACGCGGCCCCGTAGAGGGTGCCGATGATGACGGCCACCAGGGCCCCCATGATGCCGACCATCAGGGAGATGCGTCCGCCGAGCAGGGTACGCACGAACAGGTCGCGCCCCAGGCTGTCGGTGCCGAACCAGTGGCCGGTCTCCATGTCCGGGGCACTCTGCATGGCCCCCCAGTCCGGGTCATCGAACGTGTACTGGGACAGGTGGGGCCCCACGATCACCGCCAGACCGATGATGGTCAGGATGATGAGGCTGGTCAGGGCCGCCTTGTTGCGCAGGAAACGGCGACGGGCATCCTTCCACAGGGAGCGTCCTTCCACCACTTCCACTTTCTGGGCGAACGCCTCGACGGCTTCGCGCTTTTCAGTTGTGACTACCATGATGTACTCCCGGCTTAGTAACGGATCTTGGGATCGATGACGGCATAGAGAATATCGACCACGGCGTTAAAGGTGATGGTGAGGGCGCCGACCAGAATGGTCAGACCGAGCACCATGGAGTAATCACGGTTGAGGGCACCGTTGACGAACAGCTGGCCGATCCCCGGCAGGCCGAAGATGGTCTCGATGACCACGGAGCCGGTGATGATGCCCACGAAGGCCGGTCCCAGGTAGGAGACCACCGGCAGCATGGCCGGGCGCAGCGCGTGCTTGAGGATGATGTGGCGCAGGGGCAGCCCCTTGGCGCGGGCGGTACGGATGAAGTTGGAGTTCATGGTCTCGATCATGCTGCCGCGCATGATGCGGGAGATGGCCGAGATGTAGTACATCATCATGCCGAACACCGGCAGTACCATGAACTGGGCGCCGCCCCCCTGCCAGCCCCCCGCCGGGAACCAGCCCAGATAGATACTGAAGAAGAGCACCAGCAGCGGTGCCAGCACGAAGCCGGGTATCACCACCCCGGCCATGGCCGACGACATCAACAGGTAGTCGATGAGGGTGTTCTGTTTCAGGGCCGCAATGGTGCCGAAGGTGACCCCCAGGGTCACTGCCAGCAGGAAGGCGACCGAGCCTATCTTGGCGGAGACAGGCAGGGCCTGGCTCACCAGATCATTGACGGTGAAGTCCTTGTATTTGAAGGAGGGCCCCAGATCCCCCTGGACCAGGTTGCCGAGGTAAGTGAGGTATTGCATGCCGATGGGCTTGTCCAGGCCATATTTGGCTTCGATGTTGGCCAGGACTTCCGGCGGCAGGGCGCGTTCGCTGGTGAAGGGGTTACCCGGGGCGAAGCGCATCATGAAGAAGGAGACGGTGATCAAGACCAGCAGAGTCGGGATCGCTTCCAGTAGACGTTTAAGGATGAATTTCAACATAGACATTTCCTGTCCTGTACTGCTTCCAAAGGGTCGCGGTTGTAATAAAGGCCCGCCGTCTGGCGGGCCCTGCTTGTTATGCGACTTGTGTCTTTACTCAGTGAGCAACGATGTACATGTCTTTGCTGTAGATGTTGTCCAGCGGGTTGGCCGGGTAGCCACCCACGTAGGGCTTGACCATGCGGGAGGTCACGTACTGATAGATGGGGGCGATCGGCATGTCCTTGGCCAGGATCTCTTCGGCCTGGACATAGAGCTTGTTGCGCGCCTCGGCATCCACCTGGTTGCGGGACTCGCTCATCAGCTTGTCGAACGTCGGGTTGGAGTATTTGCCGTCGTTGTTGCCGTGGGTGGTCTGCATCAGATCCAGCATGGAGGAGGCTTCGTTGTAGTCCGCAATCCAGCCGGCGCGGCCCACGTCGAAGTTACCCTGCTTCTTGGTCTCCAGGTAGGTCTTCCACTCCTGGTTCACCAGGCTCACCTGCACGCCGAGCTTCTTCCACATGGAGGCGACGGCCACGGCCACCTTTTTGTGGTTGTCGTCGGTGTTGTAGAGCAGCTCGAACTTGAGCGGCTTGCCCGGGCCGTAACCGGCTTCGGTCAGCAGCTCTTTCGCCTTGGTATCGCGCTCTGCCTGGGTCAGCTTGGACCAGGCCGGCGCCACCGGCTTGAAGCCATCTACAAAATCAGGCACGAGCGTGTAGCCCGGGGTTTCGCCCTTGCCCATCACCTTGTCGGCGATCACGTTGCGATCGATGGCATAGGAGAGGGCGGTACGCACCCGCACGTCGTCAAACGGCTTGTGCTTGAAGTTGTACTGGTAGTAGTAGGTGCCCACATAGCCGCTGACCTTTACTTCGTCCGGCAGCTCTTTCTTCATCTGCTTGAAGCGTTCGATGGGCATGTTGTAGGTCAGATCCACTTCGCCAGCCAGATAGCGGTTCAGCTCGGCGTTGGTGGACTGGATGGGCAGGTAGGTCACCTTGTTGATGACGGTCTTGCCGTTGTTCCAGTAGTTGGGGTTGCGCTCGACGTCGACGCGCTCGTTGACCACCCAGTCCTTCAGCACGTAGGCGCCGTTGGATACCATGTTGCCGGGCTGGGTCCACTTGTCACCGAACTTCTCGATCACCTTCCTCGGGACCGGATAGGTGGTGGTGTGGGAGAGCATGCTGACGAAGTAAGGCACCGCCTTCTCCAGCTGAACCTCGAAGGTGTGATCGTCCACCGCCTTCACGCCCAGGGTGTCGGCCGGCTTCTTGCCCGCGATGATGTCGGAGGCATTGATGATGGTCGGGATCTCCATGTACCAGGAGTAGGGAGAGGCCGTCTTGGGATCCACCGCGCGCTGGAAGGCAAAGACGAAGTCATGCGCGGTGACGGGATCCCCGTTGGACCACTTGGCATCCTTGCGCAGGTGGAACACGTAGTGTTTGTTGTCCTTGGTTTCCCAGGACTCGGCGACGCCGGGCAGGGTCTCACCCTTGGGGCCAGAGGTGACCAGCCCCTCGAACAGGTCGCGCAGGATATTGGATTCTACCGTTCCCTCGGTCTTGTGCGGATCCAGGGTGGCGGGTTCGGAACCATTGCCCTTCACCAGGGTTTGCTCGGGAGCAAGCTTGGTACCGGCGGGGACATCGGCGGCGTGAGCCAGGGTGGCGCCACCGAAAAGTGCAGTCAATAAAAGGGTATTAATAATTGTTTTTCTATGAGTCATTTCCATACTCCAACAAGAACATTCCATGCATTTGTTATCCACGAGACAAACACCTCGCTGCCCGCATAATTCCCTGACAATTCTGATAATGCAATAGATATCATCAGGAACAGGCCGCTTTCATGGTCAAAAAAACAACTTAAAACCATTTATTCAGCATTTAAATATCCCGGGGCGGTCGTTTTTCGTACAAGGCCGCTCGATTCTAGGAAATGACCAACAAAAAAGAAACAATAAAAAGCCGGTCACAAGGACCGGCTCCGACAAAAACGGACCTGGCTCACACCAGACCGGGGAAGACTCCCTTGATGCCCGCCACGATGATCTCGATGCCAAGGGACATCATGATGAGACCCATGATACGGGTCACCACGTTGATGCCGGTGTTGCCCATCAGCTTGAACAGCAGGGGAGCGGCGCGGAAGATGAGCCAGGAGCAGCAGGCAAACGCCACCACCACCACGAACATGCCGGCCATCTGGGGCAGGGTCTTCTGGCTGGCATAGACGATGGAAGAGGAGATGGCACCGGGTCCGGCCATCAGCGGCAGTGCCAGGGGCACCACGGCAATGGATTCACGCGCAGCCAGTTCACCCTTCTCCTGCTTGTTGTGCTTCACCTCCCCCAGCTTGCCCTGCAGCATGGACCAGGCGATCAAGGTGATCAGCGAGCCACCGGCAATGCGAAACGACGCCAGGGAGATGCCGAAACTGTCGAGGATGAGCTGTCCCATGCACATGGAGACCATCAGGATGATCATCACGGCAATGTGGGCGGTGGTGTTGGTCTTGCGTCGCTCCTCCGGCGACATGTGGCCCGTCAGGCTCACAAAGACCGGCAACAGACCCAGCGGGTTGATGATCGCGAACAGGCCGACGAAAAATTTCAGGTATAAAGAGAAGTCTATTGCTGCCATAGGCGCCATCCAGAACCAATACGAGCCACAAGGGGCCAGCCCCCAAACTGCGCGTAAATTTACACCATGGCTTTTCCCTTCTCCAATCAAATAATCTCACCCTTACCGGGGCTTTTTAGTTAGTTCCGCTAATGTATCGACAAAATTCAACATATCGGGTTGTTAAGGGAGAGAGGCCACCATTAACATCGCCTGGTGCCATCGCAGCGCGTTATATCAACCCTCAGCCAAGAAACGATATTTTCGGTAAATGGCACCCTTACTTCTTACCACGCCTGCTTGCCGCCCCCACCCGCTCCTGTGACCCCGATTTTTGGCCTTTCTCACCCTGGTGCGACGCCAGTGGGGCCGGCTGTGCAGAGGTGACAAGCTCCCTGCCACCGCCAGATGTGCTGTTTCGCCAGGGCGACTGGATGAAAACAACAACCCCTTTCTCAACATAAATGAAACGTCAGGGGAGTGGACGTTCTGCCACCATCACGGCGATACCGCCTCCCCCCATCCCGGCCAAGGCGAGAATTCATCGGATCCCCTTCCCTGAGCAGATATTCCAAGGGCGCATGACAGCAGCTCGTGGTGCCAAGAAAGGATGACACACTCCCGTAACATAGTGGTGCGACAAGGGGTGAAACAAAATTTCTTTTGTTCTTTTGTTACATATGATCCAGATCAATCTTTTCTGACACATCCCGACCCTATAATCGAGCCAGAAAACAGTTTACTAAGGCATGTAAATACCCCGTTATGGTGATTCTCGCCTTGACAAGGTGGCTATAATTGCCGGGCATTGCCAAGGTCTTACTAAACAGTTTTCAAATCATCAGGAGATAAACATGGCAGTAACCAATTTGGCTGAACTGGATGCACTGGTTGCCCGCGTCAAAGAAGCACAGCGTCAATTCGCCAGCTTCTCGCAAGAGCAGGTAGACAAGGTCTTCCGTGCCGCCGCCCTGGCCGCCAGCAACGCCCGTATCCCCCTGGCCCAGATGGCCGTGGCTGAATCCGGTATGGGTATCATCGAAGACAAGGTTATCAAGAACCACTTCGCCTCCGAATACATCTACAACGCCTATAAAGATGAAAAGACCTGCGGCATCCTGAGCCAGGACGACGAGATGGGCACCATCACCATCGCCGAGCCGGTAGGCATCATCTGCGGTATCGTACCGACCACCAACCCGACTTCCACTGCGATCTTCAAGGCCCTCATCTCCCTGAAGACCCGCAACGCCATCATCTTCTCCCCGCACCCCCGCGCCAAGAACTCCACCAATACCGCTGCCAAGCTGGTACTGGATGCTGCCGTGGCTGCCGGTGCGCCGAAAGACATCATCGGCTGGATTGATCAACCCTCCGTCGAACTCTCCAATGCCCTGATGCGTCACGACGACATCAACCTGATCCTGGCCACCGGTGGCCCGGGCATGGTGAAGGCCGCCTACTCCTCCGGCAAACCCGCCATCGGCGTGGGTGCGGGCAACGTGCCCATCGTCATCGACGAAACCGCCGACGTGAAGCGTGCCGTCGCCTCCATCCTGATGTCCAAGACCTTCGACAACGGCGTGGTCTGTGCCTCCGAGCAGGCTGTCATCGTGGTCGACTCCATCTACAACCAGGTCAAGGAGCGTTTCGCGACCCACGCCGGCTACATCCTCTCCAAGGACGAAGCGGACAAGGTGCGTAAAGTGCTGCTGATCAACGGCGCCCTGAACGCCGACATCGTGGGCCAGCCTGCCACCAAGATCGCCGCCATGGCCGGTGTGACCGTGCCTGCCACCACCAAGATCCTCATCGGTGAAGGTCTGGAACTCTGCGCGGAAGACGAGTTCGCTCACGAGAAACTCTCCCCGACCCTGGGTATGTTCCGTGCCAAGAACTTCGAAGAAGCCGTCGAAATGGCCTGCGACATGGTCAACATCGGTGGTATCGGCCACACCTCCGGTCTCTATACCGACCAGGATCGCAATGCCGACCGCATCAAGTACTTCGGCGACAAGATGAAGACCGCCCGTATCCTCATCAACACCCCCTCCACCCAGGGTGGTATCGGTGACCTGTACAACTTCGCGCTGGCCCCGTCCCTGACCCTGGGTTGCGGCTCCTGGAGTGGTAACTCCATCTCCGAGAACGTCGGTCCCAAGCACTTGATCAACAAGAAGACAGTCGCAAAACGGGCAGAAAATATGCTGTGGCACAAACTTCCGAAATCCATCTACTTCCGTCGTGGTTCCCTGCCGATCGCCCTGGGCGACCTGGAAGGCAAGAAGCGCGCCATGGTGGTGACCGACCGCTTCCTGTTCAACAACGGCTATGCCGATGAAGTGGTTCGCCTGCTCAAGAAGCTGAACATGGAAGTGGAGATCTTCTACGAAGTGGAAGCCGACCCCACCCTGTCCGTGGTCCGCAAGGGCGCCGAGATGGCCAACTCCTTCAAGCCGGACGTGATCGTCGCCCTGGGTGGTGGTTCACCCATGGATGCCGCCAAGATCATGTGGGTCATGTACGAGCACCCGGACACCGCGTTCGAAGACCTGGCCATGCGCTTCATGGACATTCGCAAGCGTATCTACAAGTTCCCGAAAATGGGCGTGAAGGCCGAACTGGTCTGTATCACCACCACGTCCGGTACCGGCTCTGAAGTGACCCCGTTTGCGGTCGTGACCGACGACGCCACCGGCATGAAGTACCCGCTGGCCGACTACGAGCTGACCCCGAACATGGCCATCGTGGATGCCAACCTGGTGATGGGCATGCCCAAATCCCTGTGTGCCTTCGGTGGTATCGACGCCGTGACCCACGCCATGGAAGCCTATGTCTCCGTGCTGGCCAACGAATACTCCGACGGTCAGGCGCTGCAAGCCCTGAAACTGCTGAAGGACTACCTGCCCTCCAGCTACATCAACGGCGCCAACGACCCGGTTGCCCGCGAGAAGGTGCACAACGCCGCCACCATCGCCGGTATCGCGTTTGCCAACGCCTTCCTGGGTGTGTGCCACTCCATGGCCCACAAACTGGGTGCGGAGTTCCACATCCCCCACGGTCTGGCCAACGCCCTGCTGATCAGCAACGTCATCCGCTACAACGCGAACGACAACCCGACCAAGCAGACCGCGTTCTCCCAGTACGACCGTCCGCAGGCTCGCCGTCGCTACGCCGAAGTGGCTGACCACCTGGGCCTGACCGCTGCCGGTGACCGTACCGCCGCCAAGATCGAGAAGCTGCTGACCTGGCTGGACGAGCTGAAGGCCACCCTGGGGATCCCGGCCTCCATCCGCGAAGCCGGCGTGAACGAAGCGGACTTCCTGGCCAAGGTAGACCAGCTGGCGCTGGAAGCCTTCGATGACCAGTGCACCGGCGCCAACCCGCGCTACCCGCTGATCACCGAGCTGAAAGCCATCCTGATGGACACCTACTACGGCCGTCCCTTCATCGAGGAAGCCCCTGCTGCCGCCCCGGTTGCAGCCAAGGTCGACGCCAAGGTGGACAACAAGAAAAAATCCAAGGCCTGATAAACGCCACGGATGACAAGAGCCCGCGCACATGCGCGGGCTTTTTTGTTTGTCTATCTGTTTAATTTTGCTAGCTTGTTGATAGGCAAATTCGACAGAAGAGCTAGTCCATGGCGCTGATACAGGCCTCCATCGAGCAGTTGAGAGTCGGCCACTACATCCATCTTCCCACGGGATGGACGAGCCACCCTTTCATGTTCAACGCCTTCAAAATCAAGGACCAGCAGCAGCTCGACATCATCCGCCACCTCGACCTGACCCTGCTGATGGTGGATCCCGACAAGAGCGATCTGCCGGTCGAGCCCCTGCTGCGGGCCGAACCCGTTCCCTCTCTTGAGATGAGCGACACCGGGGATACCACCTCCTCTTCTGAGGGCCCCACCTTCGACGAAAAGGCGTTCAGGCGCTCCCTTCGCATCGCGGACAAGGCGTTCGGTCAATCCCTGTCAGATCTTCGCGACGCCCTTGGCGCCCTCAACCTCAAACCGGACGAAGGCCTGGCCAATACCGCACAGATAGTGCGCAGCACCGCCGCCCGTCTGGCAGAACACCAGGGGCCGCTCGGTCTGCACCTCGTCCGCAGCCAGAACACGGATACCTTGCTGCAACACAGCCTGAGCGTGGCCTTCATCGCCATGCTGATGGCACGGGAGCTTGGCATGAATCCCGTCGAGATCGAGGAGACCGGTCTGGCGGGCCTGCTCCACGACATCGGCGAGCTCAGGATCCCGAGCCAGATCATCCAGAAGCGGGGGGAGCTCAGCAAGGCGGAGCAGAATTTCCTCAACATGCACCCCCAGTACGGACTGGAGATGCTCAACCAGTTGCAGGCTTTCGAACCCAGGATCCGCGAGGTGGCCTACCTGCATCACGAGCGCCTCGATGGCAGCGGTTTTCCCCTCGGGATCAAGGGCGACAAGATCCCCCCCCTCGCCCGCCTCATCGGGCTGGTGGATCACTATGACGAGCTGCTTCATCCGCGCAGCGGCCTCAACCCGCCGGGACCCAGCCAGGTGATCGGCCAGCTCTACAAGCTCTCCCAGAAGAAGTTCGAGCAAACCCAGGTCAGGTTGCTGATAAAGGTGCTGGGGGTCTATCCACCGGGTTCCCTGGTGCGCCTGGATGACGATGCCCTGGCCCTCGTGCTCTCCACCGAGCCCAGCATGCCCCTCAGACCTAAGGTGCTGCCCTACCTCAAGGGGCAGCGGTCGGAAGGGGTGGCCATGATCGATCTGCGGGAAGATGCGCGAAGCATCGTCGCTACCCTCAGACAGGAAGAGCTGGACGACGCGCAACGCGCCTTTTTCGGTCTGGGTCGGCGGGTCTGTTACTATTTCGCCTTCTGAGTTATCCCCAGAAGCTGGGGATAACTCATTGGACAAACCTGAATAATTGCTCAGGTCCCCTCGAAATCGTCCACCATTGGAGCTGGATAAAAAACGCCCAGCCGATGGCCGGGCGGAGCATGCCACCTCCGTGTGGCGTATCCGGTGGATACCTTCATGCTCGCATCAGCAATATCAAGCGGGCATCGATTACACAAATATCAATTTAACGTGCTGATTTTATATGGTTTTATTTTTCCATTCTGGCAAACTGCCGCAGCGTTCAGCCCGTAGCCCGCATCAAGACGGGCTCAGGCTCACCCTGCGTCATGACAACGCCCGGCTCCGGCGTGGTGTTTGAGGAAGCTTTTTTATGCAACTAGTCCTCTCTCTGCTCCAACAGATGAGCGTCAGCCTGGTCATCGCCTACCTTTTTTCCAAAAGCCCCCTGTTGCGTCCCCTGGCCAACTACTCCGTCAGGCTGCCCCACAAGGTGCTCATCTATGTCATCTTCTCCTGCTTTTGCATCCTGGGAACCTATGTGGGCCTCGACATCGATGACGCCATCGCCAACACCCGCGCCGTTGGTGCCGTACTGGGGGGACTGCTGGGCGGCCCCCTGGTGGGATGCCTGGTGGGGCTGACCGGCGGCCTGCACCGCTATACCCTGGGGGGGTTCACCGATCTCGCCTGCGCCATCTCCACCACCTGCGAGGGGCTGTTGGGGGGGCTGGTGCACTGGCGGCTGATGCGGGCAGGCAGGGTCAATGACCTCTTTGCACCCAGGGTCGCCTTCTTTACCACCTTCGTGGCCGAGATCATGCAGATGGTGATCATCCTGCTGGTCGCCACCCCCTTCGACAAGTCCCTGCTGCTGGTGCGCACCATCGCCACCCCCATGATCCTCGCCAACTCCTGCGGGGCGGCGCTCTTCATCAGCATGATCCGCGACCAGCAGCGGATGTACGAAAAGTTCTCCCGGGTCTTCTCCGCCAAGGCGCTCACCATCGCCAACCGCACCGTCGGCATCATGAGCCAGGGGTTCACTCCGGAGGCCAGCGGCAAGATAGCCCATATCGTTCAGGAAGAGACCGGCGTCGGCGCCGTCGCCATCACGGATACCGACAAAATCCTCGCCTTCATCGGCACCGGGGAAGATCACCACAAGCCGGGCACCCCCATCACCTCGGCGATCACCCTGCAAGCCATCGCCCAGAACAAGGTGCTGTTCGCCGATGGCAACAGCCAGCCCTATCGTTGCAGCATCTCCCCCCAGTGCCAGCTCGGCTCCGTGCTGGTGATCCCCCTGCAGGGTGACGAGGGGGTGATCGGCACCATCAAACTCTATGAGCCCAAGAAGCGGCTCTTCCTCAAGATCAATCACACCCTGGGAGAAGGGATCGCCAACCTGTTGTCCCAGCAGCTGCTGGCAGGCCGCCTGGAGCAGCAGCAGCGCCTGCTGGTGCAATCCGAGCTCAAGCTGGTGCAGGCACAGATAAACCCCCACTTCCTGTTCAACACCCTCAACACCATCAGCGCCATTACCCGCCGCGATCCGGGACGGGCACGGGAGCTGCTGCTGCACCTCTCCCGCTTCTTTCGCAACAACCTCAAGCGCCAGAGCGGCCTGACCACGCTGCGTGAGGAGCAGGAGCACTGCCTCTCCTACCTGGAGATAGAGCAGGCCCGCTTTGGCGAGCGGCTCACCGTCATCAACGAGATCCCGCCCCACCTTGCCGAGGTGCAACTGCCGAGCTTCACCCTGCAGCCCCTCATCGAGAATGCCATCAAGCACGGCATCTGCTCCCTGCTGGGAGAGGGGCGACTTCGCCTCTTCGCGAGGGAAACCCCCGAGGCGATCACCCTTTGCGTCGAAGACAACGCCGGGGCCTGGCAGCCATCCGGCCAGGGGGATGGTCTGGGGATGAGCCTGGTGGACAAGCGCCTCAAGAGCGCCTTTGGCGAGCGCTATGGCATTGACGTCCAGTGGGAGCCGGAGCAATGGACCCGGGTCTCCCTGACACTCCCACGACAACCCCGCACCACCGCCAAGGAGATGACATGATCCGCACCCTGATCGTCGATGACGAGCCCTATGCCCGCGAGGAGCTGGCAGAGCTGCTGGCCAGCGATCCCGACATCGAGATCCTGGGCATGGCGGGCAACGCCATCGAGGCGCTCGGCCTCATCCAGCAACTCAAGCCGGATGTGGTGTTTCTCGATATCCAGATGCCCAAGCTCAGCGGCATGGAGCTGGTGGCCATGCTCGATCCCCTGCCCCGCATCGTCTTTGTCACCGCGTTCGACGACTACGCCATCCAGGCCTTCGAGGAGAACGCCTTCGACTACCTGCTCAAGCCGGTGGAGCCGGCGCGCCTCGCCAAGACCCTGGCGCGGCTCAGGCAGGACATCACCCCGCAACCGGTCGGGACCCTGGCCCCGACCATCCACCATATCCCCGGATACCTGCACAACCGGGTGCGGCTGCTCCCAACCTCCCAGGTGGAGTACGCCTTCTCCGATCTCGGCGGCGTCCATGTCGCCTGCCAGGGCGAGCTGTTTCACACCCAGCTCACCCTCAAGTCCCTCGAGGAGAAGACCCCGCTGCTGCGCTGTCACCGCCAGTATCTGGTGGCCCCGGCCGCCATCTTCGAAATCCGTTTGCTGGAGAATCAACTGGCGGAGATCGTGACCCCGAGCGGGGCCCGGGTACCGGTCAGCCGCCGCTACCTCAAGGAGCTAAAAGACGAGCTGGGACTGGAATAAAGCGGGGCGCGATGTGCGCCGGATCACAGCGGGCAACCACTCGGGTCGCCATGTCGCCGCTCACCCCCTTTCACCTGCCGTTAACAGAAGTCCCCCCTACACTGGCTGCGCACACCAAAAAATAACAAAGCAGGAGCGTAGCAATGATCTGGTTCTTCCTCTGTGTCGGCTTGTTGATAGCCGGCTACTTCGTATACGGCAAATTCATCGAACGGATATTCGGGCCCAAACCCGAGTTGAAGACCCCCGCCATCACCATGGCGGACGGGGTGGACTATGTCCCCATGTCGGACAAGAAGGTCTACCTGGTTCAACTGCTCAACATCGCCGGCGTCGGCCCCATCTTCGGCCCCATCCTGGGTGCCCTCTATGGTCCGGTCGCCATGCTCTGGATCGTCTTTGGCTGCATCTTCGCCGGTGCGGTCCACGACTATTTCTCAGGCATGCTGTCGGTACGCGCCAGGGGCGCCTCGGTGCCGACCGTGGTCGGTGAGCACCTGGGCACCGCCGCCAAGCACTTCATGAACCTCTTTGCCGTGGTGCTCCTGATGCTGGTGGGCGTGGTCTTCGTCCTGAGCCCGGCGGGCCTGCTCGCCAACCTCACCTCCACCGATCTGGTCTACTGGATTGCGGCCATCTTCGCCTACTACATCCTCGCGACCATCGTCCCCATCGACAAGATCATCGGCCGCTTCTACCCCATCTTCGGTGCGCTGCTGGTCTTCATGTCGGTCGGCCTCATCATCGGCCTCATCGTCTCCGGCAAGGGCTTCTACAACACCGGGATGGACTTCTCCAACCTGCACCCGACGGATCTGCCGCTCTGGCCGCTGCTGTTCATCACCATCGCCTGTGGTGCCGTCTCCGGTTTCCACGCCACCCAGTCCCCGCTGATGGCGCGCTGCATGCAGAACGAGAGCTCCGGTCGCTTCATCTTCTACGGAGCCATGATAGGGGAAGGCATCATCGCCCTCATCTGGTGCACCCTGGGTCTCTCCTTCTACGACAGCACCGAGGCACTCAACGCCACCCTGGCCAGCGGCGGCCCCTCTGCCGTGGTGCACGAAGTCTCCACCAGCCTGCTCGGTACCGTGGGCGGCATCCTGGCCATCCTCGGCGTGGTGATCCTGCCCATCACCTCCGGTGACACCGCGTTTCGCAGCGCCCGCCTCATCGTGGCGGACTTCCTTAACCTGACCCAGAAGCCCATGGCCAAGCGTCTGCTCATCGCCATCCCCATGTTCATCCTTGGCTTCATCATCTCCAAGGCCGAGTTCGGGGTGATCTGGCGCTACTTCGGCTGGGCCAACCAGACCACCGCCGTCATCATGCTGTGGGCTGCGGCCGCCTACCTCATCAAGGAAGGCAAGCTGCACTGGGTATGCACCATTCCCGCCATCTTCATGACCGCAGTGGTCATCACCTACCTGGCCAACGCCCCCATCGGTTTCGGCCTCGAGATGAATGTTTCCACCATCATCGGTCTGGTGAGCACCGCCCTCATCACCCTCGCCTTCCTGGTGAAATTCAGACCCTCCCAACTGAGAGAGGCCAAGGAGAGCTGAAGCATCAGCTTCTCTTCATGACAAGAGGCCCGGCATTGCTGCCGGGCTTCTTCTTTTTATGGTCACTTATCCCTGGCGGGGGGCTCGTCGGGATCGGGCGCCCGGGCCGGCGCCTGATACCACTGCTCCCTGGCCACCAGCACAGCCTGTTCCGGCTGGGCAATGAAGTTGGGGGACATGATCTGCACCCCGAACTCGTTGAAGACATCCTGAATATGGCCATGGAGCTCCGTCTTGACCACTGCAGGGAGTTCGCTTGCCTTCATCCTCACCTGCAACTCGTACTCCACATACCAATCCTGCAGATTCAACTGCCGCACCAGGGGAGCTTCATCCTCATTGAGCCGGGTGCAGCGCCGCGCGGCCAACTCCAGCATGGCATGTACCTGACGCCAGGGGGTGTCATAACCGATGGTCACCTTGGTCAACAGGGCCACCCCCTTCTCGCCCGCCAGCCGTGTCAGGTTCACCACCTTGCCCCCCACCACCACTGCATTGGGCAGTGTGACCTCGTGATCCTGGCGCGTCACCAGCTTGGTCGAGAGGGCGTTGAGCTCGCTCACCATCCCCTCCACCTCGCCGATCTGCACCAGATCCCCTGGCCGCAGTGCGCGGGAGTAAATGAGCACCAGGCCGCTCATGGCATGGTTCATGATACCGGCCGATCCCAGTGTCACCATCAGACCGAAGAAGACGCTGATCCCCTTGAAGGCATCGGAATCCGCACCCGGCAGATAGGGGTAGGCCACGGTCAGGGCAAACAGCCAGATCACCACTGACAGCAGTCGCCGGGTGGCGCCTATGGTCTCGGCGTGCAAACCCTGCACCCGAAACTGGCCACGCTCGATGCGGTCGAAGAGGATGGCCAGCATCTTGATGAAGAAACGGGTGATGACCACGATAAGCAGCACGGTTACCAGACCGGGCATGGCGGCAATCATGCCTTCCAGCATATCGCCACACAGGGCAAACAGGGATTCCCCAAGCTGATAGCTCCAGGCCCGGGTCTGGGGGAACAGGCCGAGCACATAGGTCAGCCAGCCATAGGTGAGCATGAAGATGAGCAGCAGAGTAATGAGGCCGAGCAAGCGGACCTCGACATTCCCGGTGACCTGGCGCCAGGAGTGGGGGACCAGCCCCTTCTGCAGCAACAGGCGGTTGGCCAGCCACTTTCTGACTCGCCGATGCCCCCGCTGCAACAGCCAGATGAGACCGAAGAAGATCAGGCTGACCACCACCGCCAAGCCGACGGCTCTGAGCAAATAGGGGGTCGAGTGCAGCTCGAGATACTTGATGCGCACGCCGTCGAGCCGATGCAGGACACGTTCAGCCGCCTGATCCAGGGTCAGCTCGTCGAATTCATCAAGGTCCCCTTCCAGCAGCACCAAAATGCGCTTGCCATTGACCAGAAACTCCCGGCTCTCCTGGCCGTGCCGGCTGCCTTTCGTCACGGTAACAGGCGTCATGAGGTCGCTTGGCTCCATCCGCTGAACTCGCTCATGGGCCAGCCGTACCCTGGCCGCCCCATCCAGGTTGCCATATTTAGCCGTCAGCATGACGATGGGTTCATGAAGCAGGACCAGGGTCTGTGCCCGCTCCTGCTCATTGGGCTCCATTCTGGGTTCGGCGGTCCAGCCGAGGCGGGACCACAACAGGCAGATCAGCAACAGGCCAAGCCGCCATCCTTTGCCACTGCACCATTCGTTCATCAGGTTCACCTCTCACCTTGCCCGGGCATCCATTGCTGTTTGATTTTATCTAACCAAATCAATTTTGTGTGTTAAATGAGCAACCGATGAACCATGCCTGTACCGCCACACCAACTCTCCGATTGCAGACTTGCACCGACGGCATATGCTGTCATTATTGCCGAAGCCTCGACTCGACAATCGAAGCATTGTTAGCGACTCAGACGGGAGAAATCGATGGTACTTGACTACATTGCCCTGGGGATCCTGGTGTTTGTCGTCTTGGTCATGTTCTATGGCATTATCGTCATTCACGATATTCCATATGAAATTGCCAAGCACCGTAATCACCCCCACCAGGACGCCATTCACGTGGCAGGCTGGGTCAGCCTGTTCACCCTGCACGTGCTCTGGCCCTTCCTCTGGATCTGGGCCACGATTTATCGCCCCGATCGCGGCTGGGGCTTCTCGCAACGCCTACAACATGACGAAACAGAGATCAGCGCACTCAAAGAGGAGCTGGCAGCACTGCAGGCTCGCATGACCACGCTCGAACAGACCGACAAATAGGTAACGCCCCATGGACCTGCTACTTATTCTCACCTATACAGCCCTCTGCATAGGTATTTTCAAGATCTTCAAGATCCCGCTCAACAAGTGGACCGTGCCGACCGCCGTGCTGGGTGGCGTCATCATCATCGGCACACTCATCATGCTGATGAACTACAACCACCCCTATTCCGAGCTGGCTCGCAACTATTATGTCTCCACCCCGGTCGTGCCCCTGGTCAAGGGACGAGTCACCGACGTCCCGGTCAAGCCCAACCAGCCAGTCAAGAAAGGGGATGTGCTGTTTCGCATCGACGCTGAGCCCTTCCAGGAGAAGGTCGCCAGCCTGACGGCGCGCCTCGCCTCCAACACCGATTTTCTGAAGGCTCTGGACGCCCGCCTGCGATCCGCCAGCCTGGACAGGGATCGCGCCCAGGAGCTGATGCGACGGGGCATCGGCAAACAGCGCGACCTCGACGTCACCCAGGCCAACGTGGATGACATCGTCGCCCAGATAGATCAGCAGAAAGCGACCCTCAATGACCTGAGTGCCCAGCTCAACATCGCCAAGTACGATCTGGAGCAGACCGTGGTCTACGCCCCGAGTGACGGTCATGTCGTGCAACTGGCATTGCGCCCGGGCATGATTGCCGCCCCCTTCATGTTCCGCCCCGTGATGACCTTCATTCATGAAGATGCCAATGCCTATGTCGGCTGGTTCTGGCAGAACAGCATGCAGCGGCTCAAGGCGGGTGACGAGGCCGAAGTCGTGCTCGACGGCATTCCGGGTCGCATCTTCAAGGCCAAGGTGCAGTCCGTTATCCCGGCCATGGCACCGGGCAATATCCAGGCACAGGCGGGTCTTAT
Source organism: Aeromonas sp. R10-1 (assembly GCF_040908465.1). NCBI lineage: Bacteria > Pseudomonadati > Pseudomonadota > Gammaproteobacteria > Aeromonadales > Aeromonadaceae > Aeromonas > Aeromonas sp. R10-1. The sequence goes on along the minus strand of NZ_JBFODT010000014.1, from coordinate 40,871 downwards.
CGATCAGACCTCGGCACAGGTACCGGGTCGCCTGCCCATCGTGCTCGAGATCACCGATCCCGAGTGGGCAAACTACCAGGTGATCGCGGGTTCCAGCGGTCAGGCCGCCATCTATACCGAGCACTTCCACCACGTGGCCATCATGCGCAAGATCCTGATGCGCATGGGTAGCTGGCTCAACTACCTGTTCCCCTTCCACTGAGGTCCCTGACCTGCACGGGCCGGCATCCTGCCGGCCCGTGCAGGTCAGCACGCCCCCCTCGCTGCATTTTCCCCGCAAGATCCCTATAATGGCGCCATCTTGCACCACAGCCGTTCCCCATGTTCGTTCTCAGACCCTATCAAACCGACGCGGTCAACGCCGTCATCAGCCACTTTCGCAAACACCCGGATCCCGCCGTGGTGGTGCTGCCCACCGGGGCCGGCAAAAGCCTGGTGATCGCCGAACTGGCCCGCAAGGCCCGTGGCCGGGTGCTGGTGCTGGCTCACGTCAAGGAGCTGGTGGAGCAGAACCACGCCAAGTACGAGACCTGGGGACTCCGGGCCGACATCTTTGCCGCGGGGCTCGCACGCAAGGAGGCGAGCGCCCAGGTGGTGTTTGGCTCGGTACAGTCGGTGGCGCGCAATCTGGATGCCTTCGACGGGGCTTTTTCGCTGCTCATCATCGACGAGTGCCACCGGGTCTCGCTCGATGACGACAGCCAATACCATCAGGTGATCGAGCATCTCAAGGCCGCCAATCCGGCCCTCAAGATCCTCGGGCTCACCGCCACCCCCTATCGGCTGGGGCTGGGCTGGATCTACCGGCGCCACTACCACGGCATGGTCAAGAGCCACGGCGAGCGGCTCTTTGGTGACTGCGTGTTCGAACTGCCCCTGCGCTTCATGGTGAAAAACGGCTACCTGACCCCGCCGCGCCTGGTGGACGCCCCCATCGTCCACTACGACTTCAGCAAGCTGGTGCCGCGGGAGAACGGCCTGTTCAGCGAGGCGCAGCTCAACGGCGAGATCAAGCGCCAGGAGCGGGTCACCCCCCATATCCTGAGCCAGGTGCTGGAGTATGCGGCCGACCGGCAGGGGGTGATGATCTTCGCCGCCACCGTCGAGCATGCCCGGGAAATTCATGGCCTGCTCGGTGCCAGAGGCCAGCAGGCAGCCCTCGTCACCGGCGAGACGCCGGGACCGGAGCGCGACGCTCTAATCAGTGCCTTCAAGGCGCGCGAGCTCAAGTTTCTGGTCAACGTGGCGGTGCTCACCACCGGTTTTGATGCCCCCCACGTCGACCTCATCGTGATGCTGCGTCCCACCGAATCGGTGTCGCTCTATCAGCAGATTGTGGGACGGGGCCTGCGCCTCTCACCCGGCAAGAGCGATTGCCTGGTGCTCGACTACGCAGGCAACAACTTCAACCTGTTTGCCCCCGAAGTGGGGGAGCCCAGGCCCCACGCCGGCACCGAGCCGGTTCAGGTGCCCTGCCCCGCCTGCGGCTTTGCCAACACCTTCTGGGGCAAGACCGACGAGGATGGCAAGGTGATCGAGCACTATGGCCGCCGCTGTCAGGGACTGTTTGAAGATGACGAGGGCAACCGCGAGGAGTGCGACTACCGCTTTCGCGCCAAGATCTGCCCCGGTTGCGGCGCTGAAAACGACATCGCCGCCCGTCGCTGCCAAAGCTGTGACCAGCTGCTGGTGGACCCTGACGACAAGCTCAAGGAGGCCCTCAATCTCAAGGACTGCATGGTGATCCGCTGCGCCGGTTTGACCCTGAGCCCTGGGCGCGGCAAGCAGGGGGAGCGGCTGGAGGTGACCTACCACGACGAGGATGGCCTGACCCTGACGGAGTACTTCCCCTTTCACTCCCGGGGCGCACAGCGCTTGTTTCAACAACGCTTTGTGCGTCATCATTGGCCCGCCCCGGGCCTGGAGCCCGAATTCACTACCCTGGCGAGCGTGATGCTCGCGGCAGACCAGTTCCGTCACCCGGATTTCGTCATCGCCCGCAAGTCGGGACGCTTCTGGCAGGTGAAGGAAAAAATATTCGATTACGAGGGGCGTTACCGGACTGCCAACGCCCCGGCCTGACCCCATGGCAGGCGATACCCGGCAGTCACCCGGTTTGATTATCGGGGCGGTTTCTGATGCCGCCCTTTCGTTCAGTTAGAGGATCCTATGCAGCGGCTGTTGATTGGTTTTTGTGCTCTCTTTTCTCTGGCGGTCCACGCCGCCCCGCTGACCCCGCCCAAGGGGGGCCAGTACGCCGTCATCGTACAGGGCAACAACGGGGTGGAATTTGCCCGTCACGCCGATGACATGATAGCCCCCGCCTCCACCATGAAGGTGCTCACCGCGCTCGCCGCACGCCTCGAACTCGGTGCCGACTTCCGCTTCGCCACCGACATCCAGGCCCAGCCCGGCGCCAAACAGGGCACTACCATCAACGGCGACATCTGGATCAACTTCGTCGGCGACCCGACCCTGTCGCGCATGGATCTGGTTGCCCTGTTCAAACAGTTGGGCGTCACCCGCATTCAGGGCAACGTCTATGTCAACACCGGTGCCTACAACGGCTATGAGCGTGGCAACGGCTGGTCCTGGGGGGATCAGACCCTCTGTTTCGCCGCTCCCGTCTCCTCGGTCATCATCGACAAGAACTGCGCCTACGGCACCATCACCGCCACCCAGATTGGCAAGCCTGCGGTGGGCAACGTGGCCACCGGCGTGCCCATCGGCATCGGCGCCGACAACGTGGAGGTGATGAGCTATGGCGACATGGCGCGTCAGTTCTGCGCTCTGGAAGTAGACATGGCCAAGGGCAACTTCTACGAGCTCAAGGGCTGCATCACCCCGAACAAGGAGCCACAAGGGCTGCGCTTTGCCATCCATGACGTGGAGGCCTGGGGCTGGGACAACATCCGCTGGGCCATGAACCGCGCCGGGATCAGCCACGACGGCCTGCTGCGGGTCACCCATCAGGCCCCTGTCGGTGCCCAGACCCTGGCGACCCACTACTCTGTCTCCCTGCCGGTGATGCTCGCCAAGATGTTGAAAAAGTCCGACAACCTCTACGCCGATACCTTCCTCAAAACCGTGGGGCGTCACTACTACAACAAGCCGGGCAGCTATCGCAGCGGCACCATGGCGGTGCGCGCCATCCTGACCAAGCACGGCATTGACCTTGGCAACGCCACCCTGGCCGACGGCTCCGGCCTCTCCGCCCACAATCTCATCAGCGCGCGCCAGATGTTGTCGGTGCTTAACTTCATCCAGAAGAACGATGCCGAGCTCGACTTCATCAAGCTGTTGCCAAGCTCCCAGGTGGACGGCACCCTGGCCTGGCGACGCAGCGTCACCGCTCCCATGATGAAGAACAAGGTACACGCCAAGACCGGTACCATCACAGGTACGTCGAACCTCGCCGGCTTCATCGACACCGCCGGTGGCCAGCGCAAGGCCTTCGTGATGTTCCAGCGTGGTCTCTCCCAGGATCCGGCAACCCACGAGCGCTACCGCGCCAGCAAGGCGCCCTGGCCCTGGACCGTCTTCGAAAAAGGCGTGCTGGAGAGCATCTACCAGCAACAACCCATCCAGATCGTCGAGCAGTGATAGACGGGCTGCCTTGCCGGCAAGGCGGCCCGATTCCCCGGCCTTGGGGCGAAACAGGGACGCTGGCGCCATCATCAGCAGTGGGCGCAATCGGAGATGGCGAACGTAAGCATCGCTATTTTCAGCTTTGACTGACAGGGCGCCAGGGCTATGCTGTGCCCAGCCTCATCTCAATGGCCTTCTTCAACGGCTTGTTTAATGGAGAGAAAAGATGTTTGTAGAGATTTTTGGTCGTCCCGGTTGCCCCTATTGCGTGCGTGCCAAGCAGATTGCCGAGCAACTGACCGAGGAGCGCGATGACTTCGAGTTCCGCTACGTGGATATCAACGTGGCCGGGCTGACCAAGGACGATCTCGCAGCCAAGGCGGGCAAGCCGGTCACCACTGTGCCGCAGATCTTCCTGGATGAGCAGCACATCGGCGGCTGCACCGATTTTGAGGCCTATGCCAGAGCCAATCTGGGTCTGTAAGCCCCCACACCATGAAAAAAGGCGCCTCTGGCGCCTTTTTTCATGTCGCCAAGTCTGCCTCAGGCCACCGGCGTGAAGCGGCTCACCACCTGTCCCTGATGTTCAATCCACTCCATGAACATGGCGACGGGGCGGGCATAGACCTGACCATCCTGTTCGGATTGATAGATCACCAGCTGCTCCTGGGTTTCGGTGTGCAAGGCCAGGGCCAGAACCTGGTAATAGCCCCCCTTGAAATGGCGGTAGCGACCGGTGGCGGGTGCCTGCATGAGTGAACCTCGAGAGCGGGAAGATGAGCCCCCGTGCCTGCGTGCTCCCCTGGCAGACCGATGGGTCGGGGCCTTTTTTACCCCAGCCAATCGTGCCAGATGGGGGAGATATTTCAATACACTCATGTTGCTTTATGAAGCTACCCCTCATCTTTCACTGATCTATCAAAGAGAGGCAAACGATCATGCTAAATTTAACATTTCAACAACCCTGTTTCAGGGGTAAATATCAGGGATTTATTCCATAAATTAGATTGTTCTAGCATTCAATTCTGTGAAGAATAGGGGCAGAGAAATTTGATACTAAAAACAGCTTTTCTGCCAACGCGCCCCACGGGGAAGGAATCACGCTCACCATGTTCACTATCGACAAGTCGCACAAGCTCGACGATGTCTGCTATGACATCCGCGGCCCGGTGCACAAAGAAGCTCGCCGTCTCGAAGACGAAGGTCACCGCATCATCAAGCTCAACATCGGCAATCCGGCCCCGTTTGGCTTCGAAGCACCGGAGGAGATCATCAAGGATGTGATCCTCAATATGCCCCAGAGCCAGGGCTACTGCGACTCCAAGGGGCTGTTCTCGGCCCGCAAGGCGGTGATGCAATACTACCAGCAAAAAGGGATGCGCAAGGTCGACATCGACGACATCTACATCGGCAACGGCGCCAGCGAGCTCATCGTGATGGCGATGCAGGCGCTGCTCAACAACGGCGACGAGATGCTGGTGCCCTCCCCCGACTACCCGCTCTGGACCGCGGCCGTCACCCTCTCCGGCGGCCATGCGGTGCACTACCGCTGTGACGAAGGGGCTGACTGGTATCCGGATCTCGACGACATCCGCGCCCGCATCACCCCGCGCACCCGCGGCCTGGTGCTGATCAACCCCAACAACCCGACCGGCGCCGTCTACGGCAGCGAATTTTTGCTTGAAGTGATCGAGATCGCCCGTCAGCACAACCTCATCATCTTCGCCGACGAAATTTACGACAAGATCCTCTACGACGACATCTCCCACACCAGCGTCTGCACCCTGTGCGACGACGTCATGGTGGTGACCTTCAACGGCCTCTCCAAGGCCTACCGCGCCTGTGGCTTCCGCCAGGGCTGGATGGTCATCACCGGTCCCAAGGGTCGTGCAAAGGGCTATATCGAGGGGCTGGAGATGCTGGCCTCCATGCGGCTGTGTGCCAACGTGCCCATGCAGCACGCCATCCAGACCGCCCTTGGGGGCTACCAGAGCATCAACGAGCTTATCCTGCCGGGGGGCCGCCTGCGTCGCCAGCGGGACAAGGCCTGGGAGCTTTTGAACGAGATCCCCGGGGTCTCCTGCGTCAAGCCCAAGGGAGCGCTCTACATGTTCCCGCGCCTCGACCCCAAGGTGTATGACATCCGCGATGACCAGAAGATGGTGTTCGACCTGCTGCAGCAGGAGAAGCTCTTGCTGGTGCAGGGCACCGGCTTCAACTGGCCGGCGCCGGATCACTTCCGGCTGGTGTTCCTGCCCCGGGAAGAGGAGCTGGAAGAGGCTATCGGTCGCCTCGCCCGCTTCCTCAAGGGCTACAAGCAGTAAGCAAGGCTCATGAAAAAGGCTCCCGCGGGAGCCTTTTTGTTGTCTGTCGTATGACGTCCTTGACGTCCTATCAGCCGTGCAGCAGGGCCCCGGCCACCAGCACCGCCATGGTGATGAGGGCCACCCCGATGATGAAGGGCAGCACCCAGCGCACGAAGCGATCGTAGGGGATCCTGGCGAGCGCCAGCCCCGCCACCAGGTGAGCGGCGGTGGGGGCGAACAGGTTGATCCAGCCGGAGGCGGACTGATAGGCGGTGATCACCAGATCCCGCGAGATGCCGGAGAAGTCCGCCAGCGGCCCCATCAACGGCATGGAGACGGTCGCGAGCCCCGAGGTGGAGGGAATGAAGAAGCTCAGGATGATGTGCACCAGATAGGCCATCAGGATGAAGACCGACGACGACAGCCCGCTCACCAGTCCCTCGGCCCAGTGCAGTATGGTGTCGATGATGACGCCGTGCTCCATCACCACATAGATGCCGCGCGCCACCGCTACCACCAGGGCCACCCCGATGAGATCCCGCGCCCCGTTCAGGAAGGTCGCCACGTAGTTGGACTCCGGCATCCAGTTGATGAGGGCAATCAGGATGGAGGCGCTGAAGAAGAGGGTGGAGAGCTCGTCGAACCACCAGCCCAGGGTGGGCAGCAGATCGATGCCCAGATCGGACCAGGGCACCACCGCATAGATCATCAGCAGGAAGGTGCCGAAGAAGACCAGCATGGTGAGCTTCTGCTTGCCGCTGAAGGCGAGGTTGCCGCTCTTCATCTGGGAGAACTCGTCGTCATAGACAATATCGGCCAGCACGGAGCGGGACTTGTCCTGCTGCACCTGCCTGGCATAGCGCATCACGAACCAGGAGGCGAAGATCACCAGCAGCAGCCACTGGATGACCCGCAGCCCTATCCCCTCACCGATGGGGATACCCGCAAAGCCGGAGGCGATGCCGGTGGCAAACGGATTGACGGTGGAGGCGAGCACCCCGACCCCGGAGCCGAGCAGGATGATCCCCGCTGCCACCATGCGATCGAAGCCCGCCGCCATCATCACCGGCACGATGAGTGCCCAGAAGGCCACCGTCTCCTCCGCCATGCCGAAGGTGGAGCCACCCAGGGCAAACAGGGCGATCAACACCGGGATGAGCAGCCGCTCACGCCCGGCGAAGGTGCGCACTATGGCCCCGACCCCGGCATCCAGCGCCCCGCTTTGCATGGTCACCGCCAGAAAGCCGCCGATGATGAGCACGAACAGTGCCACGTCCGCCGCCTTGTGAAAGCCCTGGATGGGCGCCTTGAGCACATCGAATACCCCCTGGGGTTGGGAGGGGAGCTCGGTGTAACTGCCGGGTACCGGCAGCAATCGCTCGTCACCGCTGTAGTCGGCCACGGCCGCCGCGGCCACCGGCTGCTGGGTCTTGGCCGTCACATAGTTGTATTTGCCCGCCGGCAACACCCAGGTGAGGGCCGCCATCAGGGCGATGATGATGAAAAGCAGGGTATAAACAGTGGGGAGCTGGCGCTTCTTGGGCGCCTCATGGGATGTGGTCATGACTTTCGTACCTCGGCGGTGCCGTCTGTGATCCGGACAGCGCAAGCCTAGCGGGTTTGTTCGGGGAAAAAGGTGATCGCGGATAATAAACCTGAGGCAACAGGTTGAGTCTGCTGCAAAAAAACAGGGCCCCGCAGGGCCCTGTCTGTGCTGACGACCGACTTACAGCTCGATCACGTCGAATTGCACGTCCGGATTCACGTCCGCATCGTAGTCCACCTCGTCCAGGCCGAAACCGAACAGGCGCAGGAACTCCTGCTTGTAGCCGGTGTAGTCGGTCAGTTCACTGAGGTTCTCGGTGGTGATGGAGGGCCAGAGATCACGGCAGGTCTGCTGCACGTCTTCACGCAGTTCCCAGTCATCCATGCGGATGCGGGCCTGCTCGTCCAGCGCCATGTCGGCGCCGTACAGGCGGGTGCGCATCATGCGGTCCACCTGCTCCATGCAACCCTCGTGGATGCCCTTCTCCTTCATGATCTTGAAGGCCATGGAGATGTAGAGCGGCATCACGGGAATGGCAGAGGAGGCCTGGGTCACCACGGATTTGAGCACGGCCACGTGGGCGGTCCCCCCCTTGGCGGCCAGATCGCCACGGATCGCGGTGGCGGCACGGTCCAGATCTTCCTTGGCGCGCCCCAGGGTGCCATGCCAGTAGATGGGCCAAGTCAGGTCGGTACCGATGTAGGAGTAGGCCACGGACTTGGCGCCGTCAGCCAGCACACCCGCATCGCGCAGAGCCGCCATCCACAGTTCCCAGTCCTGGCCGCCCATGACGGTGATGGTGCTCTGGATCTCTTCTTCATTCGCCGGCTCGACGGTGGCGGTGATGATCTGATCCTTGTTGGTGTCGATGGCGGTGGAGGTGTAGACCTCGCCGATGGGTTTGAGGGCGGAGCGCACCACTTCGCCGGTGTCCGGCAGCTTGCGCACCGGAGAGGCCAGGGAGTAGACCACCAGATCGATTTGACCCAGATCCTGCTTGATGAGCTCGATCACCTTGGCACGGCACTCGTGGGAGAAGGCATCGCCATTGATGCTCTTGGCGTAGAGGCCGGCCTCTTTGGCGGCCTTGTCGAAGGCGGCGGAGTTGTACCAGCCGGCGGAGCCCGTCTTGGTCTCGGAGCTCGGCTTTTCGAAGAAGACACCGATGGTGGCAGCTCCGCTGCCGAAGGCTGCGGCAATGCGAGAGGCCAGACCATAGCCGGTGGAAGCGCCGATCACCAGCACCTTCTTGGGGCCATTCTCGATGGCGCCCTTGGCTTGGGTGTAAGCGATCTGGCGACGAACATTGGCTTCACAACCGACCGGGTGGGTGGTGGTGCAGATAAAGCCGCGAACCTTGGGTTTGATGATCATGTGTTGTCTCTTATCCGTTTGATGGATGAAATCGGGGCATAAGATACCTCATTGCGGCCCGTTATGGTGCTCTGATGTGTTGAACTGCGGGGAAACAGGCAGGGATCCGACGCTTTATGCCGCCATGGCACACCCATTGCGCAGGAGATCTCCCCGCCATGGACCAGAGAGAGGCGACGTGAGGACCGGAATGTCACACCCTGAACGAGGCCGTTGTCTGACCTTGCGCCATGTACTAGTGTGCAAGGAAGAGTATTCAAGGAGGAGTCTATGTCACGCATGCTGGTCATCTCTCTCACCTGCCTGGGGCTTGCCACCGTCCCCGTTGTCCAGGCGGCAGTCTATCAATGCGCCCGCGATGGGCAGATCACCTTCAGTGACATCCCCTGCAGCAGCGACGCCAAACCTATGGCACTCAATGTCTATACCCCCTCCCCCGAGGCGGTGGAGCAGGCGGCCAACCAGACCCGGGAGATAGAGCAGAGCCTGGCGAACGGGCAGAAACAACGCCAGGCCGAGGCGCTGCGCACCGAGATCGAGGCCAAAAAGCAGAAGATGAACAACGAGATGACCCAGATCACGGAGAACAAGGCAAGATCCCGCAATGTCTCGGCAGAGATGCAATCGGTCACTACCCGATATCAGAAAGAGATTGAGTCCCTGAACCAGAAACTCTCCACCTTGCAGGCAAAATAAACACTCCCTGTTTCGGGACAGAAAATATACCGAAGTGGCAATGTCGTCACGGGTTCACACATGCCGCACATCCAGAACATCACACCCTTGGCCGTTTATTTCTCACACCAGAGGATCAGATAGCGGCTTTTTCCCGATCCCCGTAGCCACCTAATTTCACCGCGTTCCAGAAGACTCACGTTATCCCCACCGAGATCCCTGACGTGTCACAGGGTTCATATGAGGGCGATATATAGGGGCATCGTGACAATTGTCAGTGCCAAAAGAGGCGCCTTCATGCCAATATTCCCTGGGGCCCAAAGCGGTCCACGAGATAAATGACCTTGGCACGAGACCCTACAATTAAGAAGCTATTTATCAACATTGAAAAATAAAAAGTTAATTTGAGTACGATGACGACTCATCAGGACGCAATGCTATTGTTAATTTACTCATATTTGGTCGTTATCCCATTCAAGGGTCTCATGGAGGAGCGCTGTCATGTTCTGGAATCAAAAAGCAAGCAAGGAAGCCAGTGAGCAAGCGGCAAGGGTGGTGGAACTGGGGGCATTTGAACAGGCTATCCAGTTGCAGGTCCCCTTCGTCCAGTTCACCCCGGCGGGAGTGGTCACCTTCGCCAACGCGCTGTTTCTCAAGATCGTGGGATTTGAACGTGACGAGGTGATTGGCAAGCATCACAGCACCCTCTGCTTCCCCGACGACGTCAATACCCGGGATTACGAGACCTTGTGGCAGGATCTGCGCCACGGCGTCTCCCGCAGCGGTCGCTTCATTCGCCAGTCGAAATCCGGCAAGGCCGTGTGGCTGGAGGCGACCTATTTCCCCATCGTGATCGACGGCAAGGTGGTGCGGATCGCCAAGGTCGCCTCTGACGTGACCCAGCAGCAATCCACCCTGGAGCGCACCCAGGCCCTGCTGGCAGCCCTGGACAAGTCCCTGGCGGTCATCGATTTCCAACCCGATGGCACCGTCATCACCGCCAACCAGAATTTCCTCAACTGCTTTGGCTACCGGCTGGAAGAGGTGGTCGGCAAGCATCATCGCCTCTTCTGTGACACCGAGTTCTACCAGAACAACCCCCATTTCTGGCAGGATCTCGGCTCGGGTGACATCAAATCTGGGCTCTTCATGCGTCTGGGTCACCGGGGGGAGAAGATCTGGCTGGAGGCCACCTACAACCCCATCTTCAACCACGAGGGCAAGGTGGTCAAAATCATCAAGCTGGCGAGCGACATCACCGAGCGGGTGGAGAAATCCATCTCCACCCGAGAAGCGGCCCAGAAGGCGTGTGCCATCGCCAGCGAAACCGTCGCGAGCGCCGCCAGGGGGCGGGAGGTCATCGACAGGGTGCTCGACACCTCCTCTCACATCAACACCTCGGTCAATGCGGTCAGCAAGCAGATAGAGCAGCTCAACCAGCAATCCAGGAGCATCGAATCCATCATCTCCACCATCAGCGGCATCGCGGATCAGACCAACCTGCTGGCCCTCAACGCGGCCATCGAGGCGGCCCGCGCCGGGGAACAGGGACGGGGATTCGCGGTCGTGGCCGACGAGGTGAGGCAACTGGCGGCGCGCACTTCCAGCTCCACCAGCGAGATCGTCACCGTCATCAAGCACAACTCGGAGATCACCTCCCAGATCACCCAGACCGTCTCCGTCGTCTCCGACAAGGCGGTGGCAGGTCAGGAGCAGGCCACCATCATCGCCGACGTCATCAAGGAGATCATCGAGGACGCCAACTCGGTGTCGGACACCGTCAAGAGCCTCTCCATCTGAGCGACAGCTGCCAATGACAACGGGGGGCCCAGGCCCCCCGTTGTCATTGCTGTCCGCCCACCCGAAACCCGCTCAGCCATCCCCCAGGAGATAGTGTCTGGCTTCCTCGTCCGCCAGCGCGAGGGCGATGTCCCATAGCGCGGCGATGCAGAGCCCCTCCTCCCCCACAGCTTCCTCTTCCAGCGCCTCCAGGGCTCTGGCATCGGCCAGGGTAAAGGGGGGATGGCTCAACAGGCTTTTGGCCGCGGCCAGCAAGTGCATGTCGCTCATCGGTCGGCTCCTTCTTAGACAGCGTGTTTCCCTGCCCAGACTGTAGCCCAATGGCGGCGACTCATCCCCCGGTGGCGACTGCCTGCGCACGCTTCCTGCCGGACGGCAGCTGGCCCACCCCGATGCCGACCAGCACGGCGGCGCAGGCCACCCATTGCAGGGCCGTGAGCGTCTCTCCCAGCAGCAGATAGGCGAGCAGCAGAGTAAAGACCGGTATGAGGTTCACATAGGCCGCCGCCAGGGTCACCTTCACCTGGGTCACCGACCAGTTGTAGAGCAGGTAGGCACCCAGGGTCACGAAGGCACCGAGGAAGAGGATGACCCCCATGTCCTGCCAGGCCCAGCTCGCGGGCCAGGGCGCACTGAAGGCAAAGGGCGCGAAGAAGAGCGTGCCGACGAAGGCCTGCAACGCCGTCAGTGTCATCACGCCGTAGCGGCTGGAGAGCTTCTTGAATACCACGGAATAGGTGGCGGCGCAGAGCATGGCGCCCATCTCCAGGCTGTTGCCGAGCAGGGCGTTGGGGGCGAACTCGTCGGCGCCCTCCCCCAACCCCAGCAGGGCGATGCCAACGATGGCGATGGCAAAGCCCAGCAGTTGGCGGCGACTCACCCGCTCTCCAAGCAGTACGAAGGCCACCAGGGCCACCATCAGGGGAAGCAGGGCACAGACCATGCCGGCCTGGCCGGCACTGGTGTAACGCAGGGCGTTGACTTACAGAAGGAAGTAGAGGCAGGGCTCAAGCGCCCCCATCAGGGCCAACCAGCGCCAATCCCCCTTCTGGTAAGTGACGCGACCAAGCTGGCGGTAGCAGAGCAGCCAGCAACAGGACGCCACCCCCATCCGCATGAAGAGCACCTGACCGAAGGACCAGATTTCCAGCACATGTTTGAGGGCGATGAAGGAGCTGGACCAGAGCAGCATGGCCAGGGTCAGCGTCAGGACGGGTAAAGGGCGCACAATGCCTCCATGAATTGGGCATTCGAATAATAACCATACGGCCTTGCGGTTGTCTAAAGGCACCTAACATCAGATAATACGGCCGCCTTCATACCGGATAACCCATCTTCAATGACTGAGTACCTGCTTTTACTGGTCGGCACCGTGCTGATCAACAACTTCGTGCTGGTGAAGTTCCTCGGCCTTTGCCCCTTCATGGGTGTCTCCGGCAAGCTGGAAACCGCCATCGGCATGGGTCTGGCCACCACCTTCGTCATGACGCTGGCCAGCGCCTGCTCCTATCTGATGGAGCACTATATCCTGATCCCGCTGGAGATCGCCTACCTGCGCACCCTGGGCTTCATTCTGGTGATCGCCGTGGTGGTCCAGTTCACCGAGATGGTGATCCGCAAGAGCAGCCCGACCCTCTATCGCCTGCTCGGCATCTTCCTGCCGCTCATCACCACCAACTGTGCCGTGCTCGGCGTGGCGCTGCTCAGCATCAACGAGCGCCACAACTTCATCCAGAGCATCATCTACGGCTTCGGGGCCGCCGTCGGCTTCTCCCTGGTGCTGATCCTTTTTGCCGCCATGCGTGAGCGGCTGGTGGCCGCCGACGTGCCGGCACCGTTTCGTGGCGTCTCCATCGCCATGGTCACCGCTGGCCTGATGTCGCTGGCCTTCATGGGCTTTACCGGCCTCATCAAGATATAACGCTATGATTCACATACTCTTTGCCATTTTGGTGCTGGCCCTGCTTGCCCTGGCCTTCGGCATCATTCTCGGCTTTGCCGCCGTCAAGTTTCATGTGCAGGCCGATCCCATCGTCGATCAGCTCGATGCTCTGTTGCCCCAGACCCAGTGCGGCCAGTGCGGTTACCCGGGCTGCAAACCCTACGCCGAAGCCCTGGCCAATGGCGACAAGATCAACAAGTGCGTGCCCGGTGGCGACGCCACCATGCGCAAGATTGCCGACCTGATGGGGGTCGAGCCCCAGTCTCTGGACGGCGGTGAAGACGCGGCAATCCCCGTCAAGAAGGTGGCCTTCATTCACGAAGACATGTGCATCGGTTGCACCAAGTGCATCCAGGCCTGTCCGGTCGACGCCATCCTGGGTGCCACCAAGGCGATGCATACCGTCATCGCGGCCGAGTGCACCGGGTGCGACCTCTGCGTCGACCCCTGCCCGACCGACTGTATTGAAATGATCCCGGTGCCGACCACGGTCGACAACTGGAAATGGGATCTGGCCAAGGTCGCCATTCCGGTCAAGATAGTGGAATAAACAGCGGAGTAACCATGCAGCATCTGCTCGAACGCATCAAAGCCGGCACTCTGTGGGATTTTCACGGCGGCATCCATCCCCCCGAGAACAAGCACCAGTCCAGCCTGATCCCCGTCGTTGACGCGGGCCTTCCCCCACAGCTCATCATTCCGGTGCGCCAGCACGCGGGTCCGGCCGGCGAACTGCTGGTGCGGGTGGGGGACAAGGTCAAGAAAGGGCAACCCCTCACCCGTTTTGACAAGGGACGCATCGTGCCGGTGCACGCTTCCACCTCGGGCACCATCACCGCCATCGAGCAGCACACGGTGGCGCACCCCTCCGGTCTTGACGATCTCTGCATCCTCCTCACCCCGGACGGAGACGATGCCTGGGGCGAGCGCACACCCCAGCCTGACTACTGGAACCTGGAGCGGGGGGCGTTGCTCGAGCGCATCCAGCAGGCCGGCATCGCCGGGCTCGGCGGCGCCGTCTTCCCGACCCACAGCAAGCTCGACGGCCGTGGCCAGCTCACCGAGATCCTCATCGTCAACGGGCTGGAGTGCGAACCCTACATCACCACAGATGACCGTCTGATGCAGGAATACGCCGACGAGATCATGGGCGGCATCCGGGTACTCAAGCACCTGCTCAAGCCCAAGCTCACCCTGATCGGGGTGGAAGACAACAAACCGGCGGCCATCGAGGCCCTGACCCGCCATGCCAGCGACGCCGACGTGCTGGTCAAGTCGGTACCGACCAAGTACCCCTCCGGCGGCGCCAAACAGACCATAGAGCTGCTCACCGGACGCCAGGTGCCCAAGGGAGGCCGGGCGGTCGACATGGGCATCATGGTGCTCAACGTCGCCACCGTCTTTGCCATCAAGCGCGCCATCATCGATGGGGAGCCGCTCATCGAGCGCATCGTCACCCTCACCGGCGACGCCTTCAAGAAACCCGGCAATGCCTGGGTGCGTCTGGGCACGCCGGTACGCTGGCTGCTCCAGCGTTTCGAGCTGCAACCGGAGGCGGATCAGCGGGTCATCATGGGGGGCCCCATGATGGGCTTCACCCTGCCCCACGCCATGGTCCCCGTGGTCAAGGCCACCAACTGCCTGCTCTCCCCCACCCGCGCCGAGCTGCCGCCCCCCGGCCCGGAACAGGCCTGCATCCGTTGCAGTGCATGCGCCGATGCCTGCCCCGCCACCCTGCTGCCCCAGGAGCTTTACTGGTACAGCCGGGTCAAGGAGTACGACAAGGCCGAGAAGCTCAACCTCTTTGACTGTATCGAGTGCGGCGCCTGTGCCTGGGTCTGCCCGAGCGAAATCCCCCTGGTGCAGTACTACAAGATCGCCAAGGATGACATCCGCGAGGCCCGTGCCGAGGCCGAGAAGGCCGAACGTGCCAAGCAGCGCTTCGAGGCCAAGCAGGCTCGCTTCGAGCGTGAGAAGGCGGCCCGCGAAGCCCGCCACGCCGAGGCCGCAGCCCAGCGTCGCCAGGCCATGACGACGGCCGGGGGCGAAGATCCGGTCGCCGCCGCCCTGGCCCGCATCAAGGCCAAACAGGAGACGGCCCAGGTGGCCGTGAGTGAACCCGCACCGGACAACGAGGCCATGATTGCCGCCCGTGAGGCACGCAAGCAGGAGGCCATCGCCCGTCGTGCCGCCAAGGCCGCCAATGGCGAGGGCAATGGGCTGGCTGACACCCCGGCACCTGGGGAGCAACATCCCAAGGCAGAGCTGGATCCCAAGAAGGCCGCCATCGCCGCCGCCCTGGCACGTGCCAAGGCCAAGAAGGTCGCACAGGCGCAAGGTGACAGGCCGGTGGTCGCAGGTGAGACATCTGTGAACACAACCGAACACGCCGTTGAGGCCCCGGCCGCCGCATCCGAACCCGCCGCAGAGGTGGACCCCAAGAAGGCGGCCATTGCCGCCGCCATCGCCCGGGCCAAGGCCAAGAAGGCTGCTCAGGCGCAAGGTGACGGGCCGGTGGTCGCAGGTGAGACATCCGTGAACACAAGCGAACACGCCGTTGAGGCCCCGGCCGCCGTATCCGAGCCCGCCGCCGAGGTGGATCCCAAGAAGGCGGCCATTGCCGCCGCCATCGCCCGGGCCAAGGCCAAGAAAGCCGCACAGGCGCAAGGTGACGCACCGCTGGATGCGGATAAGACATCTGTGAACACAACCGAACACGCCGTTGAGGCCCCGGCCGCCGCATCCGAACCCGCCGCAGAGGTGGACCTCAAGAAGGCGGCCATTGCCGCCGCCATCGCCCGGGCCAAGGCCAAGAAGGCCGCCCAGGCGCAAGGTGACAGGCCGGTGGTCGCAGGTGAGACATCCGTGAACACAACCGATAACGCCATTGAGGCCCCGGCTGCCGCATCCGAGCCCGCCGCCGAGGTGGACCCCAAGAAGGCGGCCATTGCCGCCGCCATCGCCCGGGCCAAGGCCAAGAAGGCTGCTCAGGCGCAAGGTGATGGGCCGGTGGTCGCGGGTGAGACATCCGTGAACACAACCGATAACGCCGTTGAGGCCCCAGCCGCCGCATCCGAGCCCGCCGCCGAGGTGGATCCCAAGAAGGCGGCCATTGCCGCCGCCATCGCCCGGGCCAAGGCCAAGAAAGCCGCCCAGGCGCAAGGTGATGGGTCGGTGGTCGCGGGCGAGACATCCGTGAACACAAGCGAACACGCCGTTGAGGCCCCTGCCGCCGCATCCGAGCCCGCCGCAGAGGTGGATCCCAAGAAGGCGGCCATTGCCGCCGCCATCGCCCGGGCCAAAGCCAAGAAGCTGGCGGCCGAGGCTGCCTCCTCCCCTTCGACCGACAAGAGCCACTGATCCATGTTCAATATCGCGAGTGCGCCCTTTGCCCACAACCGCAAACAGACCCAGACCCTGATGGTGCTGGTGATCCTGGCCTGCCTGCCCGGCTTCCTGGCGCAGACCTGGTTCTTCGGCTGGGGGACCCTGATCCAGATCCTGCTGGCGCTGGTCACGGCCCTGGGTTCGGAGGCCCTGGTCCTTCGCCTGCGCGGCCGCCCCGTCAAACCGGCCCTGCTGGATGGCAGCGCGGCGCTCACCGCCGTGCTCATCGGTCTCTCCCTGCCCCCCCTGCTGCCCTGGTGGATGCTGGTGCTGGGCACGGCGTTCGCCATCATCATCGCCAAGCATCTCTATGGCGGGCTCGGTCAGAACCTGTTCAATCCTGCCATGGTGGCTTATGTGCTGCTGCTGGTCTCCTTCCCGGTCCAGATGACCAGCTGGCTGCCCCCTTCCAGCATCGCCGCCTACGACATCGGCTTCGCCGATGCGGCCTCGGTGATCTTCACCGGCTTCAGCCTCGACGGCTACAGCATGCTGCAACTCAAGCAGGGGGTGGATGGCCTGACCATGGCCACGCCGCTGGATACCTTAAAGACCGGGCTGACCCAGGGGCTGACCGCCACCGAAGTGATGACACACAAGGTCTTCGAGGGCTGGGGTGGCATCGGCTGGAGCTGGGTCAACCTCGGCTACCTGCTGGGAGGCCTCTTCCTGCTCCAGCAGAAAGTGATCAACTGGCGCATTCCGACTGCCGTGCTGGGCGCATTGCTGCTCGCTGCCACCCTGGGCTATCTGGCCACCCCGGATGCCACCGCCACCCCCATGCTGCACCTGTTCAGCGGTGCCACCATGCTCGGGGCCTTCTTCATCGCCACCGATCCGGTGAGTGCCAGCACCACCGCAAAGGGGCGCCTCGTCTACGGTGTGCTCATCGGCGTGCTGGTCTATGTCATCCGCCGTTTTGGCGGCTATCCGGATGCCTTCGCCTTCGCCGTGTTGCTGGCCAACCTGTGCGTTCCCCTGATTGACAGTCTGACCCGCCCCAAGGTCTATGGAGCCCGTCGCAAATGAACCCACATTTGAATTGCCGCAGACGCGAGACAGGGAGCCTCCCATGTTGAAAAGCATGCGCAAGAATGGCCTGACCCTGGCACTCTTTGCCCTCGGCTGCACCGCCATGGTGGTGCTGACCAACGAACTGACCCGGGATCGCATCGCCCACCAGCAAGAGCTGGAGAAGCTGCGCACCCTGCAGGCCCTGCTGCCCGAGGGGAGTTATGACAACGATCTGGTGGCCAGTTGCAAGCTGGTCAGCAGCCGGGAATACCTGGGCAGCGATGAGCCCATGCCCCTCTATACCGCCACCCTCAAGGGGGTGCATACCGGCTACGCGCTGGAAACCGTGGCCCCCGATGGTTACAGTGGAGCCATTCGCATGGTGGTCGGCACCGATGCCAAGGGGGCTGTCAGCGCGGTCAGGGTGCTGGCCCACAAGGAAACCCCGGGGCTTGGTGACAAGATAGAGCTGAAGAAATCCAGCTGGATCGAAAGCTTCACCGGCAAATCCCTCACGGCCGACAACGACACCACCTGGGCGGTGAAGAAGGATGGCGGCGAATTCGACGCCTTCACCGGGGCAACCATCACCCCGCGGGCCGTGGTCAAGGCGGTGAAAAATTTGCTGAGGCTGCAACAGGAGCACCCCGAACTGCTGCACGATGCCCCCTCCTGCCATACCAACCCCTAACGCCGGAGCACACGCAATGGAACAAGTCGACGTGATTGACACGGCCAGCCAACCCGCCGGGGAAAGTGGCCGCCGCGAAGAGCTCAAGGAGCTGATGCTGCAGGGACTGTGGAAGAACAACCCCTCCCTGGTGCAGGTGCTGGGGCTCTGCCCCACCCTGGCGGTCTCCTCCACCTTTACCAATGCGTTGGGGCTCGGCCTTGCCACCATGGTGGTACTGGTCTGCTCCAACCTCGCCGTCTCCCTGGTGCGCAACTGGGTGCCCAAGGATATCCGCATCCCGGTCTACGTGATGATCATCGCGGCCCTGGTGACCAGCGTGCAGTTGTTGATGAACGCCTACACCTACGGCCTCTATCAGGCGCTCGGCATCTTCATCGCCCTCATCGTCACCAACTGCGTCATCATCGGCCGCGCCGAAGCCTATGCCTCCAAGAACCCGCCCCTGCTTGCCGCCCTCGACGGCTTCATGATGGGGCTGGGCTTTACCCTGGTGCTGCTGGTACTGGGGGGCCTTCGCGAGATCATCGGCATGGGCACCCTGTTTGACGGTGCCGAGCTGCTGCTGGGTGACTGGGCCAAGTCATTGCGCGTCGAGCTGTTCCACGCCGACGCCAGCCTGCTGCTGGCGATCCTGCCCCCCGGCGGCTTCATCGGCCTCGGTTTGATGATCGCCGGCAAAAACGCCATCAACGACTGGATGGGCCGCAAGCAGAGTGCCGAGAAGGCCCACTGCACCGTGCCGGCGGCGGGCGCCCGCACGACCCAGCTCTGAGACAAGAGAGATCCATGAACAACCAGAAACGCAGGCTGATCCTGGAGCGGTTGCGGGACGACAACCCCCATCCCACCACAGAGCTCAACTTCACCACGCCCTTCGAGCTGCTCATCGCCGTGCTGCTCTCGGCCCAGGCCACCGATGTCAGCGTCAACAAGGCCACCGACAAGCTCTATCCGGTGGCCAACACCCCCCAGGCCATGCTGGATCTGGGGGTGGACGGGGTCAAGGAGTACATCAAGACCATTGGCCTCTTCAACACCAAGGCCGAGAACGTCATCAAGACCTGCGCCATTTTGCTGGAGCGCCACGGTGGCGAGGTGCCGGAGAATCGCGAGGCCCTCGAGGCCCTGCCCGGCGTCGGCCGCAAGACGGCCAACGTGGTGCTCAACACCGCCTTCGGCTGGCCCACCATCGCCGTCGACACCCATATCTTCCGGGTCTCCAACCGCACCGGCTTTGCCGTGGGCAAGAACGTCGATCAGGTGGAGGAGAAGCTGCTCAAGGTGGTCCCCGCCGAGTTCAAGCTGGACGTGCACCACTGGCTCATCCTGCACGGGCGTTACACCTGTCTCGCCCGCAAGCCCCGCTGCGGCTCCTGTATCATCGAAGATTTGTGCGAATACAAAGAGAAGGTCTATCCCGAGAGTTGATCTGCAGGCCTCTGCGGATCCGGTCTCGGGCCATGGATTCAAGGCAGTACCAATCCACCAACCCGGAGAATTGAGCAATGAGAATTCTGCATACCATGTTGCGCGTCGGCGATCTGCAACGTTCCATCGACTTCTACACCCGAGTGCTGGGCATGACACTGCTGCGCAAGAGCGAGAACAGCGAATACAAGTACACCCTGGCCTTCGTCGGCTACGGCGACGAGAAGGATGAAGCCGTCATCGAGCTCACCTACAACTGGGGCGTGAGCGAGTACGAGCTCGGTTCCGCCTATGGTCACATCGCCCTGGAAGCGGACGACATCTATGCCACCTGCGAGGCGCTGCGCGCCGCCGGCGCCAAGATCACCCGCGAACCGGGCCCGGTGAAGGGCGGCACCACAGTCATCGCCTTCGTGGAAGACCCGGACGGCTACAAGATTGAGCTGATTGCCAAGAAAGACGCCGGTACCGGCCTGGGCGCCTGAGCCCACGCCGCCTGGCGGTGAGAAAAACAACGGGGCCCAGGGCCCCGTTTTCATTGGCTGCAACCACCGTCAGGCCAGACGGAAGCGCCCCATGCTCTGGCGCAGACCCGCCGCCAGCTGGCTCAGCTCCAGACAGGCTTTGGCGGTGTGATCCGCGCCGGTCGCGACCTCGTTGGAGGAGTCGTTGATGCGCGCCACGTTGCGGCCCAGCTCATCGGAGACCGCATCCTGCTCGCCACAGGCACTGGCAATCTGGATCGCCATGTCGGCTATCTGGGCCACCGCCTCTTCAATCTGACGAATGCCCGCACTGGTGCGTTCGCTCTGGCTCACGCACTGGCGGATCATCTCGCAGCTCTGGCCGGTCACCGACTTCGCCCGATTGGCACGGGCCTGCAGGGTCTCGATGATGGCGACGATTTCGCCGGTGGAGGCCTGGGTACGCCCCGCCAGGGTGCGCACCTCGTCGGCCACCACCGCAAAGCCGCGCCCCTGCTCACCGGCACGGGCCGCCTCGATGGCGGCATTGAGTGCCAGCAGGTTGGTCTGGTCGGCAATGCCGCGAATGACATCCACCACCAGGTTGATCTGGGCGGACTCTTTCTCCAGTTCACTCACCAGGTTGCCCGCCTGCTCCATCTCACCGGCCACCCGGGTGATGGCATCCAGGGCCCCCTGCACATCCTGACTACCGCGGCGAGCCAGGGCATTGGCGGAGCTTGCCGACTCCGAGGCCACCTCGGTGTTGCCCGCCACATCCGCTACCGTCGCCTTCATCTGGGCCATGGCGGTGGCGACCTGGGCTATCTCCTGCTGCTGGCTCTGGATCCCCTGGGATGATTGCTCCGAGACCGCGCTCACCTCCTCGATGGCGGCCCCCAGCTGGGTCACGGCGGCGGCCACCTCCTCGATGAGCCCACGCAGGTTGTCCTGCATCTTGAGGGAGGCGCTGGCCAGCATCCCCAGTTCGTCCTGCCCGATGTGCTGGCGATCCAGCCGATGGGTCAGATCCCCCAGGGCGATGGCATTGGCCTGGGCCACCACGGCTTGCAGGGGCAGGCAGATCTGGCGGGTGAGGAACCAGGTCATGACCCCCATGAAGATCAGCAGGGTCGCGATGCTCACCACGGCAAAGGTCATCACCATGGTGACGCTGCCAAGCAGGCTGCCACGGTTCTCTTCCACAAAGCCAAGATTCACCTTCACCAGGGCACGCACCGCCAGCTCCAGCTCGGTGTAGAGCCCGTTCGAGCGAAACAGCGCCTCCCTGGCCTCATCCCTGCTGCCCTGGAACAACAGGGCATCCACCTGGTTGACGGCCCCCAGATATTGCAGCCACTGCTGCTTGACGCGGTTGAAGGCCTGGCGTTCATGCTCGGCCCCCACGGTTGCCTCGTAGGCATCCATGACCTGCTGCACCTTGCCCAGGCTCTCCTGGATGCGGGCGCGGCGAACCTGCCTGTCGACGGCATCTTCCACCATCAGCAGGGCAAACTGGGCACGGCGCACATAGGAGACGTCATAGAGCAAGTTGTCCACCGAGAGCACGCTTGGCAGGGTGGAGTCGGTGAAGTTCAATACCCGATCCCGAATGTCCCGCAGTTCGGTGGCGAGAAACAGGCCGAAGACGGCGTTGATGACGGCAATGACCGCAAAGACGGCGGCAATCTTCTTGCCGATGGAGAGATGCTTGTAAGACATGTTGGCTGGTGATCCTCGACTGCAGATGTGCAGTGACACAATGATCACATCCGTGTAAGCGGTGACCCGAGACTCCTGACGGGAAATGACGATGGGAGCGAAGAGAGGGGATCCCTTGCTTCCCGCTCGCCCCACGCCGGGCCTTGTGCCCGCCACGAGGCTGCCAGCACAGGAGCGACCAGCTCGACGCAAAACTTGAGCCGATTGCCACAATCGGTCCGCCGTCATGGACAAAGCAGGGGCCAGGTTATGTAATGGCCGCTCGTCTCTCCCCATTCCTGTCTTCAGAGGCCCCATGGACAACGTATCGACCCTCTCCCCTTCCTGGTCTGGCCAACTGCGCGAGCAGATAGCGGATCGCCCCCTCATCGCCCTGGGGCTGCTGCTCGCCCTGGTCGCCGTGCTGCTGCTCCTGGTGCAGAGTCTCGTCATGCTGGCAGCAGGAGAAATCACGCCCGGGGTACGCTATGGCCTCATCGGCGGCGCTGCGGGGTTTGCCGCCACGGCGCTGGGCGCCCTGCCTGCCCTGTTCCTGCGCGCCGTCCCCCAACGGGTGGAAGATGCCATGCTGGGGTTCGCCGCCGGCATGATGCTGGCGGCGAGCGCCTTCTCCCTGCTGCTGCCGGGGCTCGAGGCCGCCGAGGGGATTACGGGTGACGGCTTCCTCGCCGCCGCCGTGGTGGTGGCCGGCATGACCCTCGGGGTGCTGCTGATGCTGGGACTGGATCAATTCACTCCTCACGAGCACGACAAGACCGGCCCCTGTGGTCCCGGCCATGAGAGCTGCTCACGGGTCTGGCTGTTCGTCTTCGCCATCGCCCTGCACAACCTGCCCGAAGGCATGGCCATCGGGGTCAGCTTCTCCCAGGGGGACATGACGGTGGGACTGCCGCTCACGACCGCCATTGCCCTGCAGGACATTCCCGAAGGACTGGCTGTAGCGCTGGCCATGTGCGCAGCCGGTTTTCGCCCGCCGGTGGCCGTGCTGGTCGCCATCGGCAGCGGCCTGCTGGAACCGCTCGGCGCCCTGCTCGGGGTAGGACTCGCCAGCGGCATGGCCATCGCCTACCCCATCGGCCTCGGGCTCGCGGCTGGTGCCATGCTGTTTGTGGTCTCCCATGAAGTGATCCCGGAAACCCATCGCAACGGCCACCAGACCCACGCCACCCTGGGCCTGATGGCAGGCTTCGCCCTGATGATGACACTGGATACAGCCCTGGGGTGAGACGCCGACGCCCCATGCAACCCGTGGTCTCCCACGAAGTGATCCCGGAAACCCATCGTAACGGCCACCAGACCCACGCCACCCTGGGCCTGATGGCAGGCTTCGCCCTGATGATGACGCTGGATACAGCCCTGGGGTGAGACGCCGATGCCCCATGCAACCCGTGGTCTCCCACGAGGTGATCCCGGAAACCCATCGCAACGGCCACCAGACCCACGCCACCCTGGGCCTGATGGCGGGTTTCGCCCTGATGATGACCCTCGACACCGCACTCGGCTGATCACCCCCCCTCAAGCCCCGTACGCCCGGTGACGACAGCGCGAACCCCTTGAAATAAGAGGGGGAAATCGCCTAATGTTGAGCCCCCGGCGCCCTTTGACTGGTTGATGTACGGCGCCTGAATCCCATCGGAAGCCTGCCCGGATGACCCTCAGGATAATCCTGCTGCTGTGTCTGCTTGTCCTCACCGCCAGGGCCATTGGCGCCACCGAGGTCTTTCATACGGCCGCGCAACAGGCGTCGTCCCCCAAGTACGTGACGCTCCCCGACGGGCATGTCGGCGGGATCTGCGTCGATCTCTTCCGGCTCATGGAAGCAAGGGAGCCTGCCCTTCGCATTGAGGGAGATCAGCGCTTCCTGCCGCTGCGACGGCTGGAAAAGAAGGTGCAGCACGGCCAGCTGGACTTCATCTGCGGCGTGGGGGAGAGCCCGGCCAGGCGGGATCACTTCATCGTCCTGACCCCCGCCATCTTCACGGTGCGCTACCACCTGGCGGTGCGCCGTGACGATCCCGTCGAGATACGCAGCTGGCAGGATGTCAGGGCCCTCGGCCAGGCGGGCATCATCCTCATCAACCATGGCAGCGGCGCCATCGCCCGGCTCCAGGACATCGGCGGCCTCATCATCGACAGCGGCGGGATCAGCAACCAGGCCAACTACGAGAAGTTGTTGATGAAGCGCGGCCGTTTCGTCTACTACCGCTCCCCGGGGTTTGAGTCCGACTTGCGCGAACAGGGGCTGGCCGACAAGATCCGCATCCTGCCCACCGTGATGGAAGAGACTCCCTTCTACATCCTGTTCCATCGCCACAGTGCCCCCGAGCGCCTGACCCTGTTCGCCAACACCCTGCAACGGCTCGCAGACAGTGGTGAACTGGCCGCCCTGGCCAGACGCTACCCCTGACCCCCCATCCGCGCCATCGCAATGCTCGGCGCCACCGCCAAGTTTTGCTATCATCCACGCCAACTTTTTCGGCCCAGCGGCCATCGAGACGAGGTAGATGATGAAAGTAGGTATTATCGGCGCCATGGAGCAGGAAGTAGCCCTCCTGCGCAGCCAGCTGAGCGAGCCCACCACCCTGCAACTGGGCGGCTGCGAGTTCTATCAGGGTAAGCTGGCCGGTAAAGAGGTGATCCTGACCCGCTCCGGCATCGGCAAGGTCGCCGCCAGCGTCGCCACCAGCCTGCTGCTGGAGAAGTTCGCTCCCGATTGCGTCATCAACACCGGTTCCGCCGGCGGCTTCGCCCAGGATCTGCACATCGGTGACGTGGTCATCGCGAGCGAGATGCGCTTCCACGACGTGGACGTGACCGCCTTCGGTTACGAAATGGGCCAGATGGCCCAGCAGCCCGCCGCCTTCCCCTGCGACGAAAAACTCATCGCCCTGGCACAGGCCTGCATTGCCGAGCAAGGCAAGCACCAGACCAAGGTCGGACTCATCTGCACCGGCGATCAGTTCATGTGCAAGCCGGACGCCATCGCGAAAGCCCGTGCCGACTTCCCGCAGATGCTGGCGGTGGAGATGGAAGGGGCCGCCATCGGCCAGGTGTGCCACATGTTCAAGGTGCCTTATCTGGTGGTACGGGCCATGTCGGACATCGCCGGCAAGGAGCAGGTGGAATCCTTCGATGCCTTCATTGAGGTGGCGGGTCAACACTCCGCCGAAGTGATCATCGCGCTGCTCGGCAAGCTGTGATCGACGCCCCCTCCTGGGATGCCCTGATGACCGCCCTCGCCTCCACGACGGCGGCCATCATGGTGGGGGCCGCCCTGCTGGAGGCCCTGCTGCCCTGGCCCGCACGCTTTCGACCCGGCGCAGCCGTGCCTCTGCTCACCTGCCTCGGCCAGAAGGTCTATCGCCCCGACGGCACACCGCGCCAGCAGAGCCAGGCCGGGCTCCTTGCCCTGCTGGTGGTCTGGGTGCCCTGCGCTGCCGGTCTCTGGGCGGTGCGCAATCTCTCCCTGTCCGAGCCCCTGTTCGACCTCCTGTTCCTGCTGCTGATGCTCGAATCCCGCCCCTTGCGGGAACTCGCCCGGGGGAGCCGCGCCCTGGCGACCCAGGAGACGCTGGTCGTGGCAAGGCTGCAGGTCGCCCCCTGGCTCAAGCGGGAAACCGGCAAGCTCTCGGTGATGGGGTTGAACAAGGCGGTGAGCGAGACCTGCGTACTGCGCCTCGTCGGTCAGTGGGCCGCCCCCCTGCTGGGCTTCGCCCTGGCCGGGGTACAGGGTGCCCTGCTGGTGCGGCTCGCCCAGTTGACCCATCTGGCGTGGAACCCCAAGCAAAGCGCGTTCGTCCACTTCGGCCGCCCGGCTGCGGCGCTCTATCAGGGTTTCTGCGCCCCCGCCATCCTGTTGCTGGCGCTCCCCCTGTGCCTGACCCAGGTGCGCGGGCTGGGCAACAGAGTGCGACCTGCGCTGCATTGGCCCCATCCCGCCATGGGGGTCCTGCTCGCGTTGCTGGCCCGGGCCACGGGCCGCCGACTCGGCGGCCCCCGCTACTATCAGGGCCAGCTGGTGCGCTTTCCGGTATTTGATGAGGGGAGCGAACCCGATGCCAACCTGCCCCTGCGCCTGCTGCAGCGTCTGCAACTGACCGGCTGGGGCTGGCTCGGGCTCTCGCTGCTCCTGACATGGATGGCGCTCAATCATGGCTGATCGCGTTTCCCTTCGTGCCCTGGGCCTGTTTGTCTGCCTGCTGGGCACCTCACTGTGCGCCATGGCCACCCCGCCGCAGCGCATCGTGAGCCTCACTCCCCATCTAACGGAACTGCTGTTCGATATCGGCGCCGGGGATCGCGTGGTCGCCACCGACGATGCCTCCGATTACCCCGCCGAGGTGGCCAACCTCCCCCGGGTGGCCAACTATCGCAGCATCAACCTTGAGGCGCTGCTGGCCCAGAAGCCGGATCTGGTAGTGGCCTGGCGCTCCGCCCAGGCCCGTATGCTGGGCCCGGTCGAGCGCCTCGGCATTCCCATCTTCTACTCGGAGCCCACCGACTTTGCCTCCCTGGCCACCGAGATGCGCAGCCTGGGGCACCTGCTCGGGCTCACGCCCAGAGCCGACGAGCAAGCCCGCGCCTATCTGACCCGGCTCGACGCCCTGGCGGCGCGCTACGGCGAGCCCAAGCCCCTGTCTGTCTTCTATCAGCTCTGGTACCCGCCGCTCACCAGCGTCAATAATTCGACCTGGCCGGGGCAGGCCATCACCCTCTGCGGCGGACGCAACATCATGGCGAAGACGGGAGCAGCCTACCCCCAGGTCGGGCTGGAGCAGGTGATCAAGGCCAATCCCGGGCTTATCCTGGCTGGCGGCCAGGATCCTTCCGTGCTGGATCACTGGCGGCAGTGGCCCATGCTGGACGCCGTCAAACACCAACGGCTCGCCCTCATCAACGCCGATGAACTGCACCGCTTCACCCCCCGCGCCCTCAACGCGGTGGAGCAGATATGCGAGGCGATCGCCGGGAGCAGCGCGTCAACCCCTTGATGGCGCCTGCGTCACGGCGATGCTGTCTCCCATATCGCGGGTTATGGCATAAAATATGCTTTTGAATCTAACAGACACTCACTTCATAACGGGACCATGACATGTTCAACGGCAAAACGATCCTGATCACCGGGGGAACCGGCTCCTTTGGCAAGAAGTTCATCGAGGCTGTCCTCTCCCTCTACACGCCGAGCCGATTGATCGTCTACTCCCGTGATGAACTCAAGCAGTTCGAGATGCAGCAGCGTTTCAATCACCCCTGCATGCGCTATTTCATCGGTGACGTACGGGATGCCGAGCGCCTGGACATGGCCATGCACGGCGTGGACTTCGTGGTGCATGCCGCCGCCCTCAAGCAGGTGCCTGCCGCCGAATACAACCCCATGGAGTGCATCAAGACCAACATCCATGGTGCGGAAAACGTCATCAAGGCGGCCCTCAACAACGGGGTCGAGAAGGTGATCGCCCTCTCCACCGACAAGGCGGCCAATCCGGTCAACCTGTATGGCGCCACCAAACTCTGCTCCGACAAGCTGTTCGTCGCCGCCAATAATATGGCGGGCAAGCACCCCACCATTTTCTCCGTGGTACGTTATGGCAACGTGGTCGGCTCCCGGGGCTCTGTGGTGCCCTTCTTCGATCGCCTGATCAAGGAAGGGGCCAGCAGCTTGCCCATTACCCATGCCGAGATGACCCGTTTCTGGCTCACCCTGCAACAGGGGGTCGAGTTCGTGCTGACCAACTTTGCCCGCATGAAAGGGGGGGAAGTGTTCGTTCCGAAGATCCCGTCGGTACGCATCACGGATCTCGCCAGCGCCATGGCGCCGGACTTGCCCCAGGAGATCATCGGCATCCGTCCGGGCGAGAAGTTGCACGAGGTGATGTGTCCGGCTGACGACTCCTACCACACCTATGAATTTGACGACTATTACGTCATCGCTCCCAGCATCACCTTCACCAGCCGAAACAATGACTTCGCCGTCAATGCCCTGGGTGACACCGCGGTGCGGGTCGAGCACGGCTTTGAATACAATTCCCTCAATAATCGCCACTTCCTGTCGATAGAGGAATTGAAAGTCATGAATCAGCAGGTGCTCGCCGAATGATCCCCTATGGACGCCAATCCATCACAGATGAAGATATCGAAGCCGTCGTCGCCGTGCTGAAGTCGGACTACCTCACCCAGGGTGAGGCGGTCCCCGCCTTCGAACAGGGATTGGCCGACTACTGCCAGGCTCCCCACGTGATCGCCTGCAGCAACGGCACCACGGCCCTGCACCTTGCCTGCGCCGCGCTGGCGCTGGGCGAACAGGATTGGGTCTGGGTATCCGCCATCAGTTTCGTCGCCTCCGCCAACTGTGCCCGCTATTGCGGCGCCCAGGTGGATTTCGTCGACGTGGACTCCGCAACCGGCAACCTCTGCGTGACGGCGCTGCGCGAGAAGCTGCAACAGGTTCAGGGCAGCACTCGTCAGCCGAAAGCCCTGGTCGCCGTGCATCTCGCGGGCCAGCCCTGCGATCTCGCCGAGATAGGCGCCCTGTGCCGAGAATATGGCGTGTCCCTCATCGAAGATGCCTGCCATGCCCTGGGAGCCCGTTATCAGGGAGAGCCCATCGGCAGTTGTGCCCACAGCGACATGACCGTCTTCAGCTTCCATCCGGTCAAGCCCATCACGACCGGGGAAGGGGGCGCCGTCACGACTCGCAGTGCCGAGCTGGCCGCGAGGCTTCGTCTCTATCGCAGCCATGGCATCACCCGGGATCCGGCGCAGTTGACCGTCGACACTCCGGGAGGCTGGTACTACGAGCAGCAGGTACTCGGCTTCAACTATCGCCTGACCGACATCCAGGCGGCGCTGGGAAGCAGCCAGCTCGCCCGCCTGCCGCAGTTCATTGACAGGCGCCGGTTGTTGGCTGCCCGCTACGACGAGCTGCTGACTCGACTGCCGGTCGAGCCCTTGCACCAGGGGCATGACAGACTCAGTGGCTACCACCTCTATGTGATCCGGGTGCAAGACCGGGATGAGGTGTTTGCCCGTCTGAGAGACGCCGGTATCGGCGTCAACGTGCACTACATGCCCATTCCAGCCCAGCCCTATTACCGTGATCTCGGCCATGATCCCGCCGATTACCCAGGCGCCCAGGCCTACTACCGGCAAGCCATCAGCCTCCCCCTGTTCCCTGCCCTCTCATCGGCCGAGCAGGACAAGGTCATCGAGGCCCTGGAGCGGATACTATGCGCCTAGCCCTGGGGACGGTGCAGTTTGGGCTCGATTACGGCATCAGCAACCGCGCAGGCGAAGTGCAGGATCAGGAGCTCGACGCCATTCTGGCCCTGGCCCGCAAGCTGGGGATGAATACCCTGGACACGGCCCAGGCCTACGGCAAGGCCGAGGCGAGGCTCGGGATGTGCAACACCGCCGACTTTCAGGTCATCACCAAGCTCTCACCCAATATCGATGCCGCAGATCTGACCCCCTCTTTGGAGGCCAGCCTGCAACGACTGGCTCGCCCCAGTGTCGAGGGCTTGCTGCTGCACCGCAGCCAGGACGCCAGTCCGGCCCTGTTCGAGCGGCTGGCAGACCTTCAGCATCAGGGCAAGGTGGGCAAGGTGGGCGTCTCTGTCTACACCCCCGAGGAGCTGACGCGTTGGCTCGAGCAGGGTTATCCCCTGGAGCTGGTACAGCTCCCCGCCAATCTGCTCGATCAGCGTTTTTTGCGCGCAGGCTGGTTCGACCGGTTGCAGGCCATGGGGTGTGAAATCCATGTGCGCTCCCTCTTCCTGCAAGGTCTGTTATTGATGCAGCCAACCCTTCGTCCCCCTTATTTTGACGCCTTCAGCGAACCGCTCTCGCGACTGGATGGGTGGCAGCCCCATCTCTCCCTCCTCCACAAGGTGCTTGCCCTGATCCCGGCCCTGCCCCAGGTGAGCCGCTTCGTGGTCGGCGTCTGCCACGCACACGAGCTGGCAGCGATTGCATCTGCCTATGACCATCTGCATCCTGCTCAGGACGCCGAACTGGCAACCCTCACCTGCGACGAGCCGGCCCTCATCAACCCTGCCATGTGGAGAACATCATGATCCTCGGGATCCTGCAGGCCAGAGCCAACTCCAGCCGACTGCCTGGCAAGGTGCTCAAGCCTCTGCTCGGCGAGCCCATGCTCGCCCGCCAGATAGAGCGGCTCAAACGTTCCGCCAGGCTGGATCAATTGGTGGTCGCCACCAGCGATCAGCGCGAGGATGAGGCCATCGCGGCGCTTTGCGCCGAGCTGGACGTGCCCTGTTTCCGTGGCCCGCTGGACGATGTGCTGCTGCGTTTTCATCTCGCGGCCCAGCCCTTTGGGCCCAGCCAGATTGTCAGGCTCACCGGGGATTGCCCCCTCGCGGATCCGGCCCTTATCGACGAGCTTATCGCGCTTCATCTGGACGGTGGCTACGACTACAGCAGCAACTGTTGGGAGCCCAGCTACCCGGATGGGCTGGATGCCGAGATCTTGAGTGCAGCCACCCTCGATTTGCTCGCCGAACGTGCGCACACCCTGACCGAGCGCGAGCATGTGACCTACTACATCCGCCAGCATGCGGATGCGTTCAAGATTGGCACATTGAGTCGCACCCCCAGCCTCGCCCACCTGCGCTGGACGGTGGACGAACCCGCCGACTTCGCCCTGATCGAGCAGATATATCAGCGTCTTTACCCGTCAAACCCAGCCTTTGCCACCGACGACATTCTCGTCCTGCTGGCTCGTGAGCCGCAGTTGGCAACCCTGAACACTCAACATCAACGCAATGAGGGGCTGGCAAGCTCGCTGGCCAAGGAGAACCACTCATGAGTTCACGTTACCAGCATTCACTGACCCTGTCGGCCCGGGCCGAGCAGAGCATTCCCTTAGGGTCCCAAACCTTCTCCAAGAGCCGGCTCTGCTTTCCCTATGGCGCAGCCCCGCTCTTTATCGAGCGCGGCCAGGGCGCCAGGGTGTGGGATGTGGATGGCAACGAGTACCTGGATTTTGCCAGCGGCCTGCTCGCCATCAGCCTGGGCTATTGTGATTTGGATGTGAACCAGGCAGTGATGGAGCAACTCAACCTGGGCTCCATCTTCTCCCTGCCCCACCGTCTTGAGACCGAGGTCGCCGAACAGCTGATCGAGCTCATCCCTTGCGCCGAGATGGTTCGCTTTGGCAAGAACGGCACCGACGCCACCTCCGCCTGCATTCGTCTCTCCCGCGCAGTGACAGGGCGAGAGCGCGTTGCCGTCTGCGGCTACCATGGCTGGCAGGACTGGTACATCGGCTCCACCACCCGTCATCTGGGAGTCCCGGAGTGCGTGCGCGAGCTCACCCACCGCTTCGACTACAACGATCTGGACTCCCTCAAGACCCAGCTGGAAGCCCACCCCGGTGAGTTTGCCGCCGTGATCCTGGAGCCCATGAACGTCGCCTGGCCCGCCCCGGACTTTCTGCCCGGTCTGCGCCAGCTGTGTGATGAACACGGCGCCCTGCTGGTCTTTGACGAGACTATCACCGGCTTTCGCTTCCACCTCGGGGGTGCGCAGACCCTGTTTGGCGTCACCCCGGATCTGGCCGCTTTCGGCAAGGGGATGGCCAACGGTTTTCCCATCTCCGCCGTGGTGGGTCGCCGCCAGTACATGCGCCGCATGGAGGACATCTTCTTCTCCGGTACCTTCGGCGGCGATGCCATCGCCCTGGCGGCGGCGAACGCCGTGATCGGCAAGATGCGTCGGCTCGACGTACCAGCCAGGCTGGCCGAGCGAGGCCAGCAACTGCTGGATGGGCTCAACGCACTGCTGGAACAAGTGAACGCCCCACGCTGGCTGCAAAGCGCGGGTCATCCGAGCTGGAGCTTCCTGCTCATCGGCGACTCCCCCAACCATTCCAGCTGGCTGCTCAAGAGCTACTTCATCCAGGAGCTGTGCAAACGGGGCATCCTCAGTCTCGGCAGCCACAACCTGAACCTTGCCCACAGCGAAGAGGACGTCCAAACCCTGCTGGCCGTCTATGCCGATATCCTGCCGGCGCTTATCCGGCTGGATGCGGACAAGGCCATTCATCAGGCCCTGGATGGCGAACCCATCCAGCCGGTGTTCAAGGTGCGTTGAGTGCTGCCACTCTGGATCTTCAGTGAAGGGGACAGGGTCCGGGGCCTGGGGCACCTCAGCCGTTGCAGCGCCTATGCGCAGGCCTGGCGACAACAGGGAGGCGTCGTCCACTGGGTGGTGGACGGCGATGCGCTTGCCAGCACCCTGCTCGAAGGGGAGTCCGTCAGCTGGGGTCGCTGGCAGCAGCAATCCATCCCCCCGCAACAGGCGGTCGCCATCGTCGACTCCTACTCGGCCAGTCTGGAGACGCTGCAGAGCATGGCAGCGGGATTTGTGCGAGTGATGTACCTCGATGACACCGAACGTCTGGACTATCCAGAGGGGATGGTGGTCCATGCCAGCCCCGGCCCCCATGGTGACAAGTCCGGCGCCGCCATCTGGCGGTGGGGGCCGGGCTGGCAACCTTTGCGCCCCCCATTCTGGTCGGTCCCCACCCGAACCAGGTTTGCCGACCGTGTCGAACGCATCTTGATCATCATGGGGGGAACCGACGTGCGCGATCTGACACCCGGGCTGGTGAGCCGGCTGCGCCAGTCCCACCCTGACATGGAGCTGAATGTTGTCAACCGGGAGCGGGACACCCGGTTGTCGGGATGCCGGCAACATCACCGTCTGGATGCCGAGCAGATGATCGCGCTCATGTCTCACTGCGATCTGGCCATCAGCGCCGCCGGACAGGTGACCTATGAACTGGCACGCTGCGGTCTGCCCGGCATTCTCGTCGGCGTGGCAGACAACCAGCGTCGTCAGCTGGCTGGCTGGTGCGGCCCGGACGCTTTCATGTCGGCTGGGTGGTGGCACGATACCGCCTTGCTCTCCCGGCTGGAGCAAGGATTGACAGCGCTGTCTGCACCGGACGAACGGTCAAGACGGTCACAGGGGCTGCAGCAACTCATGACAGGAAACGGCACTCTGGAGGCACTTTCATGGCTCAACCAGAGATGAACCTGCAGCGCCACCTAACGCTGTCCGGTGCCACACTCACCCCCTTCGCCATGCTGGACGAACAACAGAAAATTGCCGTCTGGCAGATGCGCACGCATCCCGACATTGCCCACTGGATGAACAGTGGCGGCGACATCAGCCTGGAGTCGCATCTCGCTTTCATGGCTCGCCAGCATCAGGACACCCGCAACATCAACTATCTCTGCCAGGACAACGCGGGCCCCATCGGAGTCATCTCCTTGCACAGGCTGGACTGGCACAATCGCCTCGCCTGGCTCGGGATCTATCGCAATCCCTTTCGCCTCGACAAGGGGCTGGGCGCACGCCTGCTGAGCGCCGTGAACCAGCTCGCCTTCGACATCGCCCGTCTGCATACCCTCAAGCTGGAAGTCGCGGCAGACAACGAAAGGGCCATCAAAGCCTATCTGAGATCCGGTTTTCGCCATGAAGGGGTCTGGCGGGAAGCCGTGTATCGCCCTCAGACATCAAACTATGTGGATCTCGTGCTCATGGGGATCACTGAACAGGAGTGGAATAATTCATGACCCAAACCATGACTCGTACCTTCAATCCGACGCGATGCTTCATCATTGCCGAACTCTCTGCCAACCACGGCCACTCACTGGAGACGGCGCTGGCGACGGTGCGCTCAGCCAAGGCGTGTGGTGCCGATGCCATCAAGATCCAGACCTATACGGCCGACACCATCACCCTTGATTGTGACAATGAATATTTCCAGATCAATCAGGGCACCATCTGGGATGGCACCACGCTCCACAAACTCTATCAGGAGGCCTATACCCCCTGGGAGTGGCATGCCGCCATCCAGGCCGAGGCCCGCAAAGAGGGGCTCGTCTTCTTCTCTACTCCCTTCGACACCAGTGCCGTCGATTTTCTGGAGACGCTCGACGTCCCTCTCTACAAGATCGCCTCGTTTGAAATCACCGACATTCCTCTGATCGAGTACACCGCCAGCAAGGGAAAGCCGATGATTATCTCGACCGGTATCGCGACCCTGGCCGATATTGATGCTGCCGTGCAGGCATGCCGCCGCGTGGGCAATCATGACATCACATTGCTCAAGTGCACTTCTTCCTATCCAGCGCCGGTGGACGAGGCCAACCTGCTCACCATGCCCAATATGAAGCAGACTTTCGGAGTCGAAGTGGGCTTGTCGGATCATACCCTGGGAGAGGCCGTGGCCATGGCCGCAACCGCCCTGGGTGCACGCGTGATAGAGAAACACTTCATTCTGGACCGCACCCTGGGCGGGCCGGATGCCTCCTTCTCCATGACACCGGATGAATTCGCTCATATGGTCGAGGGAGTACGGCAAGTCGAGGCTGCACTGGGGAATGTCAGCTATCACCTGAACGACAAGACACTGCGAAACCGGCGATTCGCTCGCTCTCTCTTCGTCTGTGAGGACATGAAAGCCGGGGATGCATTCACGTCACGCAATGTCCGCTCCATCCGCCCTGCCGATGGGTTGCCCCCGGTTCATCTTCCATCCCTGCTGGGTCGCCATGCCAGCCAGGATATTCAGGCCGGCACGCCGCTGGCATGGTCATTGATTGTCTGACTGCAAGGAACATCCCATGGATCAGAAAAATGTCTTCATGGCACGGGAAGGGAATGAATGGTATGAGCGCAACAAGAGCGCCATTCTCGGCAAGACACTGGACAACGACCCTATCTTCAAGGCGCTGGCGTATCTGGGCTGCAAACCTGCCAGGATTCTGGAGATAGGGTGCGCCAATGGCTGGCGGCTAGCGCAGCTGGCCGAGCACTACGGTGCCCGATGCTATGGGGTGGACCCTTCGGCCAGCGCCATTGAAGACGGGAGCACACGCTATCCCGGGTTGCACCTTGCAGTCGGAACGGCCGACAGTCTGCCCGATATAGAACCTGTCGATCTCATCATCTTCGGCTTCTGCCTCTATCTTTGCGATCCCCAAGACTTGTTCAAGATTGCCGCTGGCAGCGATGCGCTACTGGCCGATCGGGGCCTGATGACCATACTGGATTTCAACCCGCCGGCCGGACATTATCGCAACGACTATCAACATCATGCCCATTTATTCAGCTACAAGATGAACTATGGAGAGCTGTTTGGTTGGCATCCGGGTTACCACCGTCTGTTTGAACATGTACAGCATCACGACGGTAGCGCAGAAATGGAACCGGATGCCCTAATCTCCGTGCAAATCTTGCGAAAGGATGCAAGGTTGCTCGCAGCGCAGAACCCCTATCCAAAAAGATAAAAAATACCGACCTCTGGGTCGGTATTTTTCTTCGTGCAAGGCTCATGGCTTGTATAACCCCTTCCGGGGAAGATTCACACCTTGCTACCCGCTTTTTTTCTGAACAATGCCATCACTTCGTTATCTATCATGTCCACACTGTCGAGCGCTCTTGGATACATCGCCTTCACCTTCCCGAGAAACTCCAGCCACAACGCGATGGCGGGCTTCATCAGTTGCAGGGTTTTCTCTTCACCTTCGAACGAATAGAGAATGGAGCTCAACAGCGTAAACACATAGTTCATTGAGCCGACCATGGTCTGGGTAATATGCTGCTGCCGTGTGGCGGCAATCTGGGCGAGGTAACCAAAGTTGCGCAACATCAACTGGTTCACTTCGTTGCGCGACGTGAACGGCTGCTGCCATTCCTCCATCATCTTGTCGATAAAGATATTGAAGAACTCGACATCGAGCAGAGAAGAAAAGTCTTCTTTGGACAGTTGAATAGGGGCGCACAACGATGCGATTTCTCCCAGCAACGCCGTCTTGTCAACGCGCTGGGAGAAGCTGATTTCAACGCTGGGCAAGGCTCTGGCATGGGTTATTTTGGCGCCATCGCTACAGTTGAAACACTGTACATCGGGATTGGCCGCCAGTGCTTGCTCCATGACATGGCGGGAGGTATCAAACATGGCGTTGCTGATGACCATACCGCCAAAATTCCCTTCTCGCCGCCATTGGCTGTCGCCATACATCATCTCACCCAGGGTTCCGGCACTCTCTTCATTGTTGTAGTAAGAGCTGAGCCGGGAATGGTGATGCCCCTTATGCTTGTACCCATTGTCCAGACCGAAAAGATAAAGATGCTTGAAGCCAAGGTGGATGGGAGCACTGACACCGATGTTGCCGACCAGGGGGTTCACCCCCCCCAGGGCCGCACAAGGTTGTAAACCGGGGAAATAATTTCGATAAAGCACGACGCCAGGTTCACTGAGTTTGAATGCGAGTGCCGAGGTATTGAACAGCGTCGCGCAGTCAGGATGAATGACATCGGTACTCAGGAACAGCACATCGCGCAGATATTCAGGATCATCCAGGTTCACCAGGAAATCATAAACGACCTTGGTTCTTTCCGTCTCGACGTGAATATCCGGTTTGATGCCCACTTTGTGCAAGGCAGAAATGGCGCTGCCACACGAAATGATGATGGCTTTGTCTTTGTTCTGTTCTATGACAGCAATGGCATCATCCAGAGACGGGCCATTGGCGACGATGAAAACAGGGGTTCGCTGATACTGGGGCGAGACCCGTCGATCTTTTTGCAGGAACGGGACTCCGCGCTCGATGTTGTTGATGGTGTGAGACAGGGCGATCAGATTGTCGTCAAAGAACCCCCACCCCATCACCAGCAAGAAATATTCTTGCTGCACCTTTTCGATCAGCTTCTTGATCTTTTCATTCTGATAGCCCCACATGATGAATGCATTGGCAATCAGGAAGGAACCACGGCTGTGAATGGCAGAGGCGAAATCCTTGACGATGCTCTCTTCATCCTGTCCCAGCAGGATCTGCATCCCCAGGTTTTCCTGATGCAGGTAATCGAGCAAAGGTGCCCAGTCGAAGCAGTACAAGGAGGCGTAAAAGAGATCCAGATCCGGCTCGAAGAGGAACAGAGTGCCGATCTTGCACCTTTCATAGAGATAGCCAAGGTGGTACCCGAGGCCGACGCCAAACACCAGGGCACTGGGGACCTCATTGGGTACATGTTCGAGCTGTGTCTCCGTCTCAGAAATATCGTCAAGGTAAGCATTCAGCTTGTTGAGATACTCGACATGCATAAAGCCAAGGGGATTCGCCTCCTGGCTGAAGGAGAACTTGGACAGGCCCCCTTTCTCCATGAACTCGGTGACCAGGGTCTCACAGATGAGGTAGGGTTCGTTGCCGTAGACGGCAACGCCATCATCTAGCCACTCAAGATTGGGTTGACCATTCTCGTTGCAGAAAAACCTGAACGGGCGAGCGGGTTGGTAACGCTCATAGGTATCGGCGATATGGGGAATATATCGACGGAATGCCGCCATATTCTGTTCAAATCTCAGCGGCAACGCCACTGCCATGGCGGCTTCCTGTTCCGCCTGCTGCTGGAGTCGCAGTGCATCCTGCTCAGCTTGCATCAGGGCGGAATCGACATTGAGCGACATCAGAACTCCTTGCTGTTCACACGATAGGCCTGACCGGCCTTGCTGGCTCTTCCGAACAGGGTCAACTGTTCGAAAATGGCATGATGATGAGTGGCGGCCAGGTTTTTCATGGCCTCTTCCTGAACGGACAATCTGACGGCCAGAGCGGCTACCGCCTGTTGCTCTGCCGCATCGCCGCTGGCCAGCGTGACCAGCTTATCGATCAAGACAAGCCTGTCATCCATGCATTGCAAGGCATCATCATATTGCTGCTGCCGCAACAGCGTCTCCATGAGGCGGGCATTCTCGTCCAGTGCCTCTTCGAGCACGGCCAGCCTGGAGCTCACAGCTCACCCAACTGCTGTCTCATCTGATAACCCTGGTGTTTTTCGGATTCAGGCAGTTGATCCCAGCCTGACTTGATGGTCAGCATGAGAGTCATAACTTCATCAAGAGGCGCCGTATCCCGGTTCAGACTGGCATCCCAAACCCGTTCATCCATATAGGCGTAAAGCCCATACAGATCCTCCGCCATGCGCCCCTGGCTCATGTCCAGCGCATCCTGCAACCCGTGAAGCAATCCTTGTGCCTTGGAGACGGCAGTGGCTTTGGCCTCCATGTCATTGCGCTCAATGGCTCCCTTGGCTTGAGCCAGTCGCTCCAGGCAGCCCTGCATCATCAACTGGATGACACGGTGAGGGTCTGCAGTGGCCAGATCGGCCGCCAAATTACCCGCTGTATATGCTTTGATATTGCGCTTGTACATAATTCAACACTCT
Source organism: Aeromonas sp. R10-1 (assembly GCF_040908465.1). Classification (NCBI taxonomy): domain Bacteria; kingdom Pseudomonadati; phylum Pseudomonadota; class Gammaproteobacteria; order Aeromonadales; family Aeromonadaceae; genus Aeromonas; species Aeromonas sp. R10-1. Next base: position 2,674 of record NZ_JBFODT010000014.1, on the reverse strand, counting down.
CGATCTATCAAGACTTCTGATAACTCGTCTGCAATGTTGCCAATGCAGAAGCAGAACTGTTCATCTTGACCAGCAAGGCATCCAGACTGCCGTACTGGGCGCGCAATGCCGCTTCATACTTCGTCAACTGGGCATTGGCCGTCGCCGTTTTTTGGGTCAGCGCACGCAAATCCGAATTCAGGACATCTTCTCGTTGCGCAAGCATGCCGCCGCTCTTGGTATATTCTTTCAGGCCGGAATTAAGGGTAGATGCCAGCCCCTTCTCTCCCCCAAACAGGGCCACCACCTGATCGAAGTTCTTGTCGACAGCTTCCCCGAACTTCGTCTTGTCGAGGGATAGTTTTCCCTTGTTGTCCATCTTGATGCCAATCTCAAAGACGGTGGAATAAGTACCGCTGTTCTGAGAAGGGCTGACCAGCAGGTTGCTCATGAAAGACTCGATCGCTCGGGTGGTGGAATCCCCGGCCAGAGCACCGCCATCGTCTTGCTTCACACCACCCACGAAGGTGTTGCGTTTGCCCAGGGAATTCATCTTGTCTTGCAGAGTGTTGTAACCATCCACGAACTGCTGGACAAGCTCCTGAATGGAGGTCTTATCGGTCGTGATATCGACCTTGTTTGCCTTGAGATCCCCCGCACTGTCTTTATCCGACACGCGAAGTACCGTCACCTTGAGATCCTGAATGGAATCATCAAAGGTGTTTGTATCACTCTTGAGGACGTTGCCATCCACGTTAATCTCGGCACTGCTGGCTGCCCGGGTCTGGCTCATCACACCGCCACCGGCTTCGAAAACCCCTAGCTCGGCGTTATCGCCGGTGATGGTCAAATCCTTGCCGTCTCCCGAGATACCGGAGTCGATCACCAGCTTGGCCTTGCCATCAGCCGTGTTTACGATGTTGACACTCAGACCGAAGTTATCGCCATTGCTGTTGATGCTTTTACGGATATCTTGCAGGGTGTCCCCAGCCTTCACATCAACCTTGAACGTCTTGTCACCCGCCTTGAAGGTCAGTTGCCCATCCTGAGTCGCCAGAGGGGTGGTCGAACTGTCGAAGATCCCCTCCTGGCGGCTCGTTTCCGCCAACTTATTGACGATGATGTTGTATTGACCGTTGGAAGCACCAGACTTGCTCTCCACCTTCAAAATGGGGTCATCTTTGCTCTGGGTGATGTTGATGGCACGTTTGTTGAACGCACCTGGCGCACTCAGTTTATCAAGAATGTCGGTAAAGGCAGAGATGGAGGATTTCAGCTGACCGATACCGGACAAGGAGATCTGGGTACTGTTTTGCTTGGTAATGATCGGCTGTTGCAATTGGGCTTTTTTCGCTGCCACACTCGCCGAGATCACACTTTCAAGATCGAGTCCAGACCCCGCCCCTGCTGAAGTAATTGCCATCAAATCCTCCTGTCTATCAACTTAAAATATCAGGTTACACCTGGCCATCGAACAACAGCCCGGAGAGACTTGGCAGGGTGTTCCCTGCCTGCTCCATGGCCTGCAACCTCTTGTTCATCAAGAGCATTTCTTCACTCGGGATCTGTCGGATAACCTGTTTGGTATCCACATCAATGACCTTGATGACCGGCTGCTCCAGCTCGGGAACCAGACTGAAGTTGATTGTCCATCCCTTCATCTTGCTCAAGTTGTCCAAGCGTTCTTGCAATTCTTGGGCCTGTTTTTCTATATAGGCCTTGTCAATGCTCGGCTTGACTGCCTTGATGTGTGTCGGTGGCTCCTGCGATGCCTTGGCTGCCGACTCGACGCCTTTCTGTTCGGCCACATCATGTCCACCCGCAACGGATGAAGAAGCAGGCATGGCGGCCTGAGGGCCGCCATGTTGAGTTAGCGTCGAAGAAACAGAAGGCATGGCTATCGATTCATTGCCCATCTGCTGCTCCTCATATCAATGATGTTGACGTTACGGCCCGCTTAACCCAGCAGTTGCAGTGCAGACTGCGGACGCTGGTTGGCCTGGGCCAGGATGCTGGAAGCCGCCTGTTGCAGAATGTTCTGCTTGGTCATGTTGGCGGTTTCTGTAGCAAAGTCTGCATCGCGGATACGGGAACGTGCTGCGCTCACGTTTTCCGAGATATTGGCCTGGTTACGAATGGTGGAGTCCAGACGGTTCTGCACCGCACCCAGCTCCGCACGCTTGCTGTCCACAACTCCCAACATGGCATCAGCAGCAGCCAGAACCTGTTGAGCACCACTCTGAGTGCTAATGCTGATAGAGCTACCGGCAGCAAAGATGGCGGTAACGTTGATGGCTGTACCAATGACAGTACCTACATCCACCGTCGTGTTGGCTGCAGCCGCAATGCCGGAGATGCTGAAACCGTCAGCCTGGGAGAGGCTGAAACCGATGGTTTGGTTGGCATCCGCACCGACCTGGAAGCTGCCGCTGTAGTTGCCATCCAGCAATTTGGTACCGGCAAAGGTGGTGTCTTTGGAGATACGGTTGATCTCCGCCCCCAGCTGATCCACTTCCTTCTGCAGAGCTTCACGATCTTTGGCGGAGTTGGAGCCGTTGGCAGATTGTTGCGCCAGGGTACGCATGCGTTGCAGCATACCTGTCACTTCGTCCATGGCCCCTTCAGCGGTCTGCGCCAGAGAGATGCCATCGTTGGCGTTGCGGTTGCCCTGGTCCAGGCCGTTTACCTGGGAGGT